>DASWIS010000001.1 GCA_036397555.1 Candidatus Zixiibacteriota bacterium
TGGGGCGTGTTGAAAAACCCGTTTGTCGTCAGTTGATCGGTGAAGGTTATCAAGCGATGGCGATCCTGTAGTTGAGATCGACGGGGTTGGTGTCAGACCGATCCCACCATCGGAGTGCGGCGCGTGCGAGGATCATTTCGCACAAGCGAACGGCCGCCATCAGCCGCTTATAGTTGAGCACTGCCGCGATCAACAGACTCTGCATCAGCATGTTGGACAGACCACGCCGCCAGGCGCGTCGCAGTCCGTGCCACTGCTTGGCTTCGGCGAAGATCCCTTCGATCACGTGGGACCGCGCTTGATACAACGCGCGGAAGCTGTCGGTGCGGCTGTCCGCGCGCAACCGGATCAGCGCGGCGTGGTGAACACTCACCTTCAGTGTGCGGTGCGGCGCGGTGGTGCAGCAGGATTTCAAGGGACACACGCGACAAACCGTGCGCAACGCCCGATACCGCCGCAGATGCGGGCGCTCCTTCACCGGACCGATACAACGCAACGTCTGACCCGCCGGGCAGGTGAACTCGTCCCGCGACTCGTCGTAGGCAAAATCCTCTGTCGTGAAGTACTCGGTGCCGGTATGCGTGATCGGTTTCGGCGGCGGACTGACCAAGCGGACGCCCCGTGCCTCCAGTGCCGCCCGATGGTGGCCGCTCGCATACGCCGCGTCCGCACACACAGCCTCCGGTGCCTGACCGATGTTGGTCATGGCACGCTCGACGGCGTCGATGGCCCCGTCGTGCTCGTGACGTTCCGCCGACGTCACCGACACATCTACGATCACGCGCGCCTTCTGGTCCACCACCGTCTGCTGCTTGTACCCCGGCGCCGTGCGCTTCCCCGGAAACTTCCCATAACGTGCATCCGGGTCCGGACTGTCCGCCGTGCCGACTCGCTCACGGTCCAAATCCGCCCGAATCGTCGTCGCATCCAGATGCAGTACCCGACCCTCGATCAGTCCTGTCTGACGGCATTGCGCGATGCTGTGCACGAACAACTCATTGAACAGCGCGTCCCCGAACCGATCCAACGCCCGCGACAGACTCGAATGATCCGGCAACGGCTCATCCACCCGGTACCCGATGAACCAGCGATACGCTAAGTTCACTTGTACCTCATTCATCAACTCTCGCACCGACCGAATCCCTTCCATCGCCTGAAGTATGAACAGGCGCATCACGACCTCCGGATCAATCGATGGACGCCCGTTGTCTTGACAGTAGCGATCCCGCACCGCCGTGTGCACAAACGACAAATCCAGCACCCGGTCCAGCTTCCGCAGTCGATGCTCCGCCGGGATGAGGCTCTCCAGCGGCGGCAGCAGCGTCATCTCGTAGCCCAACTGCTTGCGTCTTGTTTGCATGAGCACAACTTCACACCGCAAACTCTACCCGCAAGGGTTTTTCAACAGGCCCCTCTGCTGTGGGAATGCTTCAAATCGCGAGTCCTGCCATCCCACAGCAAGCTGTGGGCTACCAGTCTGCCCGGTGTTTTTCATGTTCCATTGTTGGCTCCAGAGCGAGTCTTGCGGAGGGGGTGCCTCTGCACGGGAAACATTGGACCATCCGAAGCAAAGTCCGAGAAGGGTCAGGCAGACCACCTGTGTCCGTGTTTTGTACGGCTCATACACGCCTCCTTTGTGTGATGAAGCCATAAGGTTCTACTGTGTTCCGTCGGTGAGACGTGTCTGCTCACCGGTTTGCACATCCAGGATCCATAGTCCCACCTCCTTTCCGGCAAGTATCGGATAGACGAGTTTTCTCCCGTCCGGTGAGAATGACATTTCGGAAGTCAGAAGTGGCGTGATCCCCCACGAGGAATCCGTCGAGCGGTCGAGCAGGACAAGATTGCCTATTTCGTCGATAATCACGTTTCTGTTATAGGCGACAAAGCGGTGATCGGGCGAAATGTGTGCTGTCCCCCCCCCATGTGACTCGCCACCAAGGAAGAGCGCCGATCCGATTGCCTCGGGACTGAAGACAATGAGCCGGTAGGGGCTCCGCATTGCGTCGTAACCGATAAGGGAATCGCTCTCATCCGGGAACGCGGAAGTCCAAAGAACATGGGTGTCCTGCGTGCTCCACCTGCGCAGACTATCCCCTGACAAAGTGACGGAATAAAGACCGCCAAGGCGGGCATCGTTGACACTGAAAAAGACAATGTTTCTTGCCTTGGAAAATGACGGGTGGGTGTGAGCCTCTCCTGAAGTCAATTGAACCAGAGAGTCCAAGTGTGAGGACAGCTTGAAAATCCCTGGGCTTGCCCCGAACAAGAGCCACGCGCCGTCAGGGGTCCAACTGAAGGCAAAGGGCGGAGGAAAATCGAGCGGGTGCTCACGGCGGACTTCGCCGGTGGCTGCGTCAAGAATGCTGACGAAGGAGCCTCGCTCATTTGAGTGATCTATCCGCGTTATGGCACATGCGATCTCGCGGCCGTCTGGCGACCAGGCGGGGGTATACCAGATCTGTTTGATCACCACCGGCTGGGGATCGTTGGATTTCGAACTGCAGGACGCCATCAACAGGATAACGAGGAATAACGTCCGCATCCATGCCCCCCGGCGTCCTGCGACCTCCGAAATCGTCGCCGTTCCGAATGCATGTCGCCGTGCATCCGGATCCCCGGACATCTGTTGCGGCATGATCTCGCGCATGGGCGCGCTCAATCCTTTGGTTGTGAGGAAGCTAGAGTCTGCCCTGTCCGTTGTCAACAGTAACCGGACGGGGGCCGTATTCGCGAAGCCGCGAAGCGATCGTCTCTTGCGGCATGGTCTCAGAAAAGTGGAGATGACAAATTGTGGTCAGCCCAAGGGCTCACCCGCACACGTTGGGGAGTCACGCCATTCGCGTCAACTGATATAGCCGCTCCCACGTGTAAATCCCTGTCTGGTGGCCGTCGCTCCATTGGATTTGGATCGCGTAGCGTCCGACCGGGCTGATTGAGAGCGGGTGTACGTCTTTCGGAACTGCTTCTTCTCGCAGCCGTTTTCGTCCTGACATTTCATCGATGCATTCGGCGCAGGGGCAGGCGAGCCGCAGCATTCGCGCCGGGAAGATCGTCTCGGCGCCGTTGTTCCAGATGACTTTGATGTCATGCTGGTTGGCGCGGGTGATCTCGATGGGACGCGGGGACTCTGCTTCGCTCATGGAGTTCGTGCGGGTCAGCCCTCTGGCCGCAGGCCCTATTTGATTCGTCAAACGCGCTTCATCGCTACGCGATGATCGTCAGCCCAAGGGCTGACCGTCACGAAAATGCAAAAGCAGATGCTTCGCCCCTTCGTCCCGCGCCATGGGCGCGGGACGAAGGGACTCAGCATGACATGTTGGACTTCCGGGGGATGCATGTTCGTGAGGGCCACTAAAACGTGATCTTCACCGGCGGTTCGGCTTGTTCCTGCATGTTTTGGATGCTCACGCGCGCGGCCAGTTTTTCGGCGATACTCTTGAATGCCTTCGCAGCCGGTGAGTCGGGCTGCTCGGTCACAATCGGCCGCCCGGCATCCGATGTCTCTCGCAGATTGGTTGCCAACGGGATGTCGCCCAAAAACGGCAGACCGAGCCGTTCGGCGGCGCGCACGGTGCCGCCGTTGCTGAAGATGTCCTCGCGGTGCCCACAGTGCGGGCAGATGAAGTGGCTCATGTTCTCGACCATGCCGAGGATCGGGCTTTTCAGTTGGCGGAACATAATGATCGCCTTCTCGGCGACTCTCAATGCTACGTCTTGGGGGGTTGAGACCACCACCGCGCCAGTCAGCGAGATGCGCTGACACAAACTCAGATGGATGTCGCCGGTGCCCGGCGGCAGATCGACGATCAAGTAGTCGATCTCGCCCCATTCGACCCCGTTGATGAACTGATCGATCATCTTCGTCAGCATCGGGCCGCGCCAGACGACCGCTTGATCGGGCTTTAAGAAGAACCCCATCGAGATGACTTTGACTCCGTGCGCTGTCACCGGAATGATCCCCTTGGGTCCGGGGTGCGGTAATTCGCTAATCCCTAAAATTGTCGGGATGCTGGGACCATACACGTCGGCATCCATCAGCCCGACCGAGGCCCCGGTTTGTGCCAGCGACACGGCGATGTTCGCCGATACGGTCGACTTGCCGACCCCGCCCTTACCCGATCCGATGGGGATGATGTTGCGCACGCCGGGAATCTGTCCGGAGGCCATGTGTCCCATCGGACGCACCTGTGCGACCATCGTGACGTTTGCGGTCTCGACGCCGTCGATCCCCCGAATTGCCCGCTCCGCCTCGGCCTGCAGTTGGTCTTTGACCGGACAAGCGGGAGTGGTCAGCTCCAAGGTGACCTTGACAGCGCCGTCGCAGACGGCGACATCCTTGACGAATCCCAATGAGACGATGTCGCGATGCAGGTCGGGATCGACCACGACTTTGAGCGCATCTAAAACCTGTTCTTTCGATACCACGTACAATGCTCCCGTTAGAGGGTCCGTTCGGCCCATTCGGTGGCACCCGACGGCCCATGGGGATACGCGCCAAACAGCGGATGTTTGGCCCTAAGCCGGGAAAAGTCAACCGATACGCACCTGGGGGTTTGCGAAATCGCTTGCCCGCAGGTCCAATCACCGGGTTTTTCCACACGGATCACAACACGATCCGCAAATCGAAAGGGGACATTGATGGAATTGGTGCAGGTGCTCTTACGCTGGGTGCATGTCATCTTCGGCGTGATCTGGCTGGGGACTGTCTACGCCCACGCGTTCGTCAACATGCAGGTCATGTCCAAGCTCAGCGGCGACTCGCTGAAAACTGTCGCGACGGAGATCGGGTCGCGTCTGATGTGGTGGTCGCGCCTGGGAGCACTGTGGGGGTGGGTGACCGGGATTCTTCTCTATGGAATGGTCTTCCACATGGGCAAACAGGTGTATCAGCCGGAATTCGGTTGGGGAGCGCTGGGCGGGATTTTGGCGATAGTGCCCTATGCCGGTGTCGTGGTCTATGAGCTGCTGGCGCGCAGCAACCTGGCAAAGAACGGCCGCCTCTTCGGGGCCAGTGGATTTGTCCTCGTCGCGTGTTATGTCGTCCTGATGGATCACCTTGCGCACTACAGCCATCGCTCCGTCAACATCCACATCGGGCTGCTCTTCGGCAATATCATGGCGTTCAATTTGCTCGTGCGTTCACGCGCGCTCATGAAAAGAATCGTCTCGGCGTTGACGGAGGGCGCAACGCCCGATCCGGCGCTGCTCGCCGAAGCGGGAATGCGCGTGCGGCACAATGTCTACCTGTCGGTGCCGCTGCTCTGGACGATGCTCAACCAGCACACGACGGCGCTGGCGGGCGGCAATTTCGGTCTGACGTCCCAGACCGCGTTTGTCGTGCCGCTGCTCGTGATTCTGATCGGCTGGCATATCGTGTTTCACTTTCTCCGTCGCGCAGGAAAGCTGCAAGCGTCGTGAGATTGCAGCGGCGCGCGTGTGTTGATCACGGCTTGCCTAAGAATCGCTCGATGCACAGAAGCGCCTCGATCGACGAGCACCCGATGGAGATGGAATCGGCGCGGGCTCATCACGGTGAGTTTTGTGAACCCTGACGGATCAGGCACCGTCAGAGTCACCCAGCCGAACGGGACGCAGAATGTATCCCGGCCGCGCTGCTAAGCCGTCCACACAGCAGAAGCCCCCGATCTTCAATTGCGGATCGGGGGCTTTGTTTTTCGGGATTCGCGATTGTCGTCAGTTGCCGCCGCCGGAGCCGTTGCCGCCGACCGTCCAGCGCTGGCCGGAGTAGAGCAATTTGCGCAGCAGGTCACGGCTGCCGTGTTCCTTGGCATCTTGGACTTGCGTCTCCAGCAGTTCGTCGTAGGTCGGTTCCTCGACGGCACGGAAGACACCGATCGGCGTGGGCAGTCCGATCTGTTCCATCCGACTCAATTGGAATGCCCACATGGAATTCGGCGTATGTTCGTCGTGGAGGGGCAGGTCCGATTCCGGGACACCGTCGGGACCGGTCTTGACTGATTCCAGCGAGAACCCTGTGATCCGGATGGCTTTGTCGCGGTTGGCCCCATAGATCAGCGGCTTTCCCTGCTCTAAGACCACCACGTTGTCGCTGCGCCTGGATTTGTCGGAGACATCATCCCAGGCGCCGTCGTTGAAGATGTTGCAGTTCTGCAGAATCTCGACAAACGCAATCCCTTTGTGCATCGCGGCGCGCTTGAGGATCTCCTGCAGATGCGCCGAGTCGACATCGATGGTACGCGCCACGAACGTTGCCTCGGCGGCGATGGCGAATGAAATCGGGTGAATCGGATTCTCGATCGATCCAAAAGGCGTCGACTTGGTCATTTTGCCCCGTTCCGATGTCGGCGAGGTTTGCCCCTTGGTCAGTCCGTAGATCCGATTGTTGAAAAGCAGGACCTTTACATCAACATTGCGGCGCAGCAGATGCAGCATGTGGTTGCCGCCGATGGAGAGGCCGTCGCCGTCGCCAGTCGCCACCCAGACCGATAAATCGGGGCGCGCGCACTTGATGCCGGTGGCAACCGCAGTGCCGCGTCCGTGGATCGTGTGGAATCCGTAGGTGTTCATGTAATATGGAAAGCGACTGGAGCAGCCGATTCCCGAGACGAAAACGAGCTTCTCCCGGGGAATCCCCAATTCGGGGAGAACGCGTTGCATCTGTGCCAGGATGCTGTAGTCGCCGCAGCCGGGACACCAGCGGATCTCCTGATCGGACACGAAGTCCTGACGGGTCAACTTGGGGCCGGCGGTCGTTGTCGGTGTCATGATTTAGATGAGCTCCTCGATTTTGGACTGCACCTCTGCAATCTTAAACGGCTGGCCCTGCACTTTGTTCAGCCCGACAACCGGCAGACCGTACTCGCCGCGCAGCAGCATCCGCAGTTGCCCGAGATTCAATTCGGGAACGAGGACGGTTTCGAAGTCCTTCAGGATGCCTCCCAGATCATTGGGGAACGGCCACAGGTATCGCAAGTGCACGTAGGAGACTTTCTTCCCCTTGCGTCTCACATTTTCGACGGCGGTGCGAATCGGCCCGTACGTCGAGCCCCAGCCCACAACCAACAGCGTCCCCGAAGGATCCCCGTCAACTTTTGTCGGCGGGTAGTCCATTGCCACATGGCGGACCTTCTGCGCGCGCAGATAGACCATCGTCTCGTGGTTGACCGGGTCGTAGCTGACGTTCCCGGTCACATTCTCCTTCTCCAGTCCGCCGATGCGATGCTCCAGCCCGGGAGTGCCGGGAATAACCCACGGGCGCGCCAGAGTGTCGGGGTCGCGCTCGTAGGGATGAAAGACTTTCGCCTCGACCTCGCGCCGAATCGAGAATTCGGGCAGCGTGTCGATATCGGGCAGCCGCCACGGTTCCGAGGAATTGGCCAAGAACCCGTCGGAGAGAATGATGACCGGGGTCATGAATTTCGTTGCCAGCCGCACCGCCTCGATGGCGGTGGCGAAACAATCGGCCGCACTGCGCGGCGCCAGCACGACCACCGGGCACTCGCCGTTGCGCCCGACCACCGCCTGCAACAGGTCGGTCTGTTCCGACTTGGTCGGCATGCCGGTCGAAGGGCCGGCGCGCTGGACATTGATGATGATCAGCGGCAGTTCCGCCATCACGGCCAGACCGATGGCTTCACCTTTGAGCGCCATGCCGGGGCCGCTGGTACCGGTGGCGCCGATGTTCCCCGCGTAGGATGCGCCGATCGCGGCACAGATCGCGGCGATCTCATCTTCGGCCTGGAAGGTCTTGACGCCGAAGTCGTTTTTGTGCGCGGCCAGTGTGTGCAACATGTCGCTGGCCGGTGTGATCGGATAGCTGGCATAAAACAGCGTCGTCTTCGAGAGATAGGTGGCCGCCAGCAGTCCGTAGGAAATCGCCTCGGTGCCGGAGATGTTGCGGTAATCGCCCGGAGGCAACGGGGCGCGACGCACCGTGTAGTGGCTGGTGAAGATCTCGGTCGTGTCGGCAAAGTTGTATCCGGCCCGGAGTGCGGTCAGGTTGGCAGTGGCTACATCCGGCGTGTTTCCGAACTTCTCGTTGATCCATTGCACCGTCGGTTCCAACGGACGATCGTAGAGCCAATAGACCACGCCCAGGGCGAAGAAATTCTTCGAGCGGTTTTTCTCCTGGGCCGTCAACGGCACCTCTTCCAGCGCCCGGGTGTTGAGTGTGGACATCGGGATCTGGATGAGCCGATACGCCGCCAACGAACCGTCGTCCAGCGGGCTCTTCTCGTATCCCGCCTTTTTTAACCCCTGCGTGTTGAAGGAGTCGGAATTGACGATGATTGTGCCGCCCCGCCCCAGATCGCGCAGGTGCACCTTCAGCGCCGCCGGATTAAACACCACCAGGACATCGGGGGCATCGCCGGGCGTGTGAATCTCATGTTGCGAGAAACTGATCTGAAAGCTCGACACGCCGGGAAGGGTTCCCGCCGGGGCGCGTATCTCGGCAGGGAAATCCGGAAAAGTGCCCAGATCATTGCCGGCGATCGCGGTCGCCAGCGTAAATTGGTTTCCCTGAACTTGGATGCCGTCCCCGGAGTCGCCCGCAAAACGAATCGTGACCCGTTCAAGGACTTCCGGTTCCAGTTTGGGGTGCTTTTTGTCTGCTGCTACAGTCGACACGTGTCTATCCCTTTGGTTGATCGATTACGACGCATGTGAGTGGAATTTGGAATACGGCGCCGGCATGAGGGCGCGGACTCCCACTATACGAATTCCGGGGGTTTCTGGCAATGCGCGGAGGAATTTTCTGACAAAGCGGGATGGCAGCCCATGGGGTCGGGGACTGTCCGTACGAGCATGTCCCGTCTGCGGTCCCTCAGTATCCTCGGGGGGACTCTCCCCGCCTGATCTGTCAACGGCTCGTCTGAACATCAGCGAATCACCATCTTGCTACGCCGCGGCCCCTGAAAAGTTTGGTCGGCCGGGCCCGGATTCGTCTGTATATGGCTATCGGCAGAGCCAGACGACCGATCAGTCGTTTTCCCCGGCAAAAACAAACAGCCCCGGACATCCCGGGGCCGTCGGTTATGGCACGAAGCTGTCTTTGTGCTCTATTCTATTCGGTGCACGGGGCGCAATAGGTCGTGAACGGGTTGGCGTTGCGGAATGTGACATCGATGATGGCAACCACATCCAGCACGTTGGTCACATCGTCGCAGGTGACATCGGTCGTCGTACGCGGACATGCCGGCGCCGGGTCCGGGATCGCCGGCTCGTTGCGGAAGGCGATGCCCACCGCTTTGATGACATCGAGGACATTGGTGACCCCCTCGCACACAGGATCACCGTGACACTGGCAGGGGCAGGGGATGATGGTGATGACGCCTTTCGCGAAGGACACGTCAATCGGTTCTTCTGCGCCGCATTCAATCATCGCCAAATGGTTTCCCGGTACGACACAGGCGGTGTCGATCTCGAAGCTGCCAGCCATGCTGCTCACGTCGAATGTGAGCACGAACGATGGCGTTCCAGTCTCCGGCGTGCCGTCGGTACCGGCTGTCAGACAAGGATTTGTGGCGTTGACGCCGAACCACATCACGGAGCTCGGGCTGGAATAAAACTCCGCTCCTGGGCTGTCCGCTCCGGTTTCGTAGCTGCGGGAAACCGGGCCGCTGCAGGCCGGAAAGCCATCGGGGGAGTCGTAATACTGCAGGACTGAGAAGTCGGTCAGCCCGCTTGCCCCGACACGTCCCTGCACGTTTAATGAGAATGAGTTGGCGATGAACGAGCCGGCATTGACGCGTCGGAATTCCAGCGGCAGGACCAGACCGGTCAGATCGACGTCGTTGGTCACAAAGACGCCGATTTCGACATTCTGCTGACCTTCCTGCACAGTCCGGGACTCGACGACCACCCCGCCGGGCAGAGGTTCGCAGACATCCCCGGTAGCGTCACCGTCGGTATCCGTCTGGTCGGGATTATAAGCATCGGGGCAGTTATCGCAGGCGGTCCCGACCTGATCGCCGTCGGGGTCCTCCTGAGTGGCATTCGGGGTCCCTGGACAGTTGTCGCACACATCGCCCGCCCCGTCGCCGTCGCTGTCTTCCTGGCCGGGATTGTAGACCGTCAGGCAGTTATCGCTGATGTTGAGGACACCGTCGCCATCCCAATCTCCGGCCGGAGTACGTGCGGATAACCAGATGTCGAAACCTCCCATTCCTCCGGTGCGCTGTGATGAAAAGAACAAAGTATCGCCGGATGGGGACGTCGTCGGCTGCCAGTCGTACACCGAAGAATTCACCGCTGCCCCAAGGTTTTGAGGTGGTTGCCAGACACCGCCGATCTTGAATGATTCGAACAGATCATAGCTGCCGTATCCGTCGGATGTATTCAACCAGTCGATAATCATGTAGTTGGACGCAAACCCGACCACACCGCCGAAGTCGGTGGATGACGCAAGTTCGGGAATGTGGACCAGCGCGCTCCAACTCGAACCTGTCCAGTTCGAATAGAAGACATTGGCCCATCCGGAACTGATCCCCGGACGCTCCGCGGCCGTGTAGTACTGCGCGCCATCCGGAGAAATCTCACCGGCAAATTCCCCTGCCGGCGTGTTGATCGGGCCGGGCATCAGAGTCGCCGGTGCCCACTCCATTCCAGTCCACTGAGACTGGTAAAGGTCAAATCCACCCGGGCCCCCGGAACGCTTCGAACGGAAGTAAATTGTCTGACCGTCGGGCGAGATCGACGCCTTTTGATCCTCTGCTGGGGAATTGACGTCGGGTCCCAGATTGACGGGGTCAGCCCAAATGTCACCGTCGCGGATCGACATCCAGAGATCGTAACCTCCCGAACCGCCCGGACGGTCGGATGCGAAGATCAACATTTGTCCATCGGCCGAGATGTCGCATTGTCCCTCGTGATACGCCGTGTTAATCGGCGCACCGACGTTGACCGCCGCTCCCCACTCGGGCGAATTGTTCGGATTGGGATCACAGGCATCCCCTAATCCATCGCCGTCCGTATCACTTTGATCCGTATTCGCAATCAGCGGGCAATTGTCAACATCGTCTGCGACGCCGTCACCATCCCAATCACCCAGCGTGTAAGGAAACGCACCGATGTCGTCGCGGGAACCGTCGGGATCGTTGTACGCCGGATCGGGATCGCCGGTATTGATGCAGGGGGACAGCGGGTTTAACATGTAGTCCCACGCGTCAGGGTTCGTGTAGCCGGGGTCGGTCGAAATCGAATGCACGCCCGGACTGCTGCCGATACCGCTGTGGTTTGATGCGTGGTTGTGCCAGGCATCGTTGTAGTCCTGGACAAGCGTGGTCACGCCGGCCCCGACGTAAATCCCCGACCCGGGTGAACCGTAATTGCGCGTGACGATGTTGCTGACAATTTCCGCGTAGACCGCGTTGGTCAGATAAATCCCGCCGCCGTTGCGGGCATTGTTGGAATCCAGCGTATTGTTTCGAATGATGACGGTATCGACGTTCGAGGCATAGGCACCGCCGCCGTCACGCCCCGGTGTCCGGTTGTCGACAAACAGGTTGTTGATGATGAGCGCCGACCGACCATCGTAAACATGAATTGCGGCGCCGCCGGTCGTGAAGAAACTGCCGCCGGTGTTGTCGATGAAGCGATTTCCGACGGCGACCATCTCGGCAAAATCGCTGATGAGCATTCCCGAGGCCCGCCCCGCCGAACGATTGCTGATAAACTCGTTGTCGTATGCCCAGATCGATCCGCCGCTTCGCACATAAACGGCCGCTTCGCGGTTGTTGATGAGCCGACAGTCGCGAATCGTCACGCCCGATCCGACGCATTCGACCGCCTCGTTGTTGTGGATGTCCACGTCACGCAGAGTGAATCCGACAATCAAATTCCCGGTTCCGGATGACCCCGGGATGTTGATCAAATCCTGGGTGACGTCGGCGGCGTGAAGGATCGTGACGGCGCGTCCTGATTCCGAGATCAGCGCCAGTTGTTTCCCGGCGAAGTTGAGGTTGACGTAATAATCACCCGGCGCGACAAGAATGGTATCGCCGTTCGAGGCCGTCGTGATCGCCGCTTCGATCGTCGACTGCTCCAATGGCACGTGAATAACAGTTGCGCGAGATTCAGTTCTCGCCGCCAACAGCACAACAGCAAAACTGGCGATGATCAATATCAATCGTTTCATGATCGTCTCCCCGCGTGTGCCTGTGAGCCCACGATGCCAAAGTAGTGAACGACCGTGCCTTGTCAATCTTGTTGGACCCGATCAGCAACGAATCCTACCGCTCGCCTGACCGATTATTCCACCCCCATGTCGGTCGGGTTTGATCTGCATTGAACGGTAATGGCTTGTGGCAGTAAAGGCGGCGATTTAGCTTTCCGGGCGGAGTGGACGTTTTGACAAGTTCAGTTTCAAGAATGCTTCCGGAGCACCGATGACGCCCGAAACCCCGCATCGGATCGTCGACTGTCTGATCGATCCCTCGGCAACGATCATTTCTCCGGTCAATCTGTACGGCTGCACGATCGGCAAAGACTGTTTGGTGGGCCCGTTCACTGAGATCCAGCGTGGCGCGGTCATCGGCGACCGAACGCGTGTGCAATCGCACTGTTTTGTCTGCGAGTTGGTCACGATTGAAGAAGATTGCTTTATCTCCCACGGCGTCATGTTCACCAACGACCGCTTCCCGCCGTCTCCGCGTGAGAAATGGGAGCCGACATTGATCCGGCGTGGCGTCGTCTTAGGGAGCGGCGCCGTTTTGCTGCCGGTGACCGTCGGTGAAGGTGCGATGGTGGCAGCCGGAGCCGTTGTGACCAGGGATGTTCCGGCGCACGCGATTGTTGCAGGCAACCCGGCACACGTCGTGCGTATGCTGAAGTAGCATGGGCGATGCGCAGCCCATTAACTCCTGAATCCGAGAGAAACCGAGTCGCTTAGTGGGACGGAGTGTTCCTGAGCGCGGCGACGAACTCGGCTTTGACGTCATGCAGCGCGATGGACGATCCCGTCAATTCCACCATTGAGGTCATCACTTCGGCCGGGAGGCCGCAGGGGTTGATCGCGCCGAAATAGCGCAGATCGGTCGTGACATTCAATGCCACGCCGTGATAGGAGATCCACTGGCGCACCGCGACTCCGATCGAGGCGATCTTGCGATCGCCGACCCACACGCCGGTGTGCGCGGGATGATGTTGTCCCGCGATTCCCCAATGAGCCATCGTGTTGATCAGGACGTCTTCGAGCCAATGCAGGAATCGATGCAAATCGCCCGTCAAGGCGCGGACATCGACAATCGGATAGGCGACCAATTGCCCCGGGCCGTGGTAGGTGACATCGCCGCCGCGTTCGACTGTGACATGCGAAACCGACTCGCCGGGATCGACAGGAAAGGTCGGTTGCGCCGGCAGTGTGCCCCGAAATCCCCGTCCGTAGGTGTACACATGCGGATGCTCGACGAAGAAAACCGAGTCAGGAATTGTTCCGTGCAGACGCTCGTCGAGTGCGCGCAGTTGGCGCGTATGGGATTCGTCGTAGGAGAGAGTGCCCCAGTCAGTGATGCGGGGGGCGAAGCGCCACTCGGGGCTCGCGACAGGTGTCCGGTGCACGGTTTGAGTACTCATAGACTATCACCGCAGATTCTTCATCCATCCCCCTATCCACATCGGCGGATGGGAGGGAAGGATGACGAGTGACACACCATGAGACAACGTGACTGTCGGGTATCTTACCCGATCGTCAGCATCAGCTCCCAGGGATTCTCGAGGCGTTCGCAGATGCGTCGGACGAACTGCACTGCCGTGTGGCCGTCGACCAGACGGTGGTCGAACGAGAGCGTCACATACATCATGTCGCGGATGACGATCTGGTCGTCGCGCACGACCGGGCGTTTCTGTATCAAGTGCATCCCGAGAATCGCGACTTCGGGCTGGTTGATGACGGGCGTTGACGCGAGCGCCCCGTACATTCCGGCATTGGTGAAGGTAAATGTCGAGCCGGAGACTTCTTCGGGTTTGAGCTTTTCGCGGCGGGCGCGATCGGAGAGTTCGGCGGCTTCACGCGCGATTTGGGCGATTGATTTCTGATCGGCAAACTTGATGACCGGGACAATCAACCCAACGTCGCGTCCGACCGCCATGCCCAGGTGGTAATACTTGCGCAGGATAATCTTGTCGCCCTGGATCGACGCGTTCAGCGTCGGAAACTCTTTCAACGCGGCAATCGCCGCCTTCATGAAGAAGGGGAGATAGGTGACATTGGCGCCGACCTTCTGGCGCCACTCGTCTTTCTTTTCGTTACGGATGCGGACCAGCTCGGTCAAGTCGACCTCGTCCATGGTCATGACGTGCGGCGAAGTCTGCTTGCTTTTGACCATGTGCTCGGCGATCAGCTTGCGCACACCGGCCAAGGGCAAAGTCTCGGTTTTTTCCTCGCGCGAGCCCGAAGTGGTCATTGTGAACGCCGCGGACGGCACCACCGGTCGCTGCGGTTCGGGGGGACGTGGGAAGGTGCCTGCTCCGGGCGCGCTGGCCGGTTTGCGGTCGCGGATGTAATCGAGCACGTCCTGCTTGGAGACCCGTCCACCGGCGCCGGTCGACGGAATCTCAGCGAGGGTCAGGCCGTGTTCGCGCAATAGACGGCGCACGACCGGCGATGACTTTTTCATGCCGTCATCCGACTCGGCCTCCGGCGTTGGTTTTGTCACCGTCGTCGTCGTCGACATGGTCGTCAGCGGCGATGTGCCGCCCGATGCCGATTTGGCGACGACCCCCGACTTTCTGCCGCCGTTGCTGGGGAGTGATTCGCCCTTTTCCAGAATGATTCCGATCTCAGTGCCGACCGAGACGACCGTTCCTTCCGGCACCAGAATCTTGCCGAGCGTCCCTCCGGCAATCGCGGGCAGTTCGACATTGACCTTGTCGGTCATGATCTCGACCACCGTCTCGTCTTTGTCGATCGGGTCGCCTTCGGACTTCAGCCAGCGTCCGACAGTCCCTTCGACTACGCTCTCACCCATTTGCGGAACCACGATTGATTGCGGCATCAGATTATCCCCTTGTCGTTCACCAGACGGGGCCAGCCCCCGCGAGCGTGCCGTATCCTGTTAATACGCCGCCAGTTCGCGTGCCTTGGCGGCGATCTTGTCGGCATTGGGCATATAGTACGCCTCCATGGCCGGCGCAAACGGCATCGGCGGCACATCCAGACCGCAGAGGCGCATGACCGGCGCATCGAGATGGTCGAATGCTTCTTCCATGATCGTCGCGGCAATCTCCCCGGCCACGCCGCCGGTGTGCGGCGACTCGTGCACGACCAAAATCTTGCCGGTTTTGCGCGCGGACTCCAGCACCATTTCCTTATCCCATGGGAGCAACGTCCGCAAGTCGATCACCTCAATGTCGATTCCTTCCTTAGCCAGTACCTCCGCCGTTTCCAGCGCACGATGCAGCATGAGCTGATAGGCGACAATCGTCAACTGCGAACCGGGCCGCTTGATGTCGGCGCGTCCCAGAGGGAGCGTGTAATCGACGGTCGGGACCTCGCCCTTGATCCAGCGATAGAGGCGTTTGTGTTCCAGGAAGATGACCGGGTCCTCGCCCCTGATCGAGGCCTTCAGCAGCCCCTTGGCATCGTACGGGGTTGATGGCGCGACCACCACCAGCCCCGGTGTGCCGAAAAACCAATTCTCGTTGGTTTGTGAGTGATACAGTCCGCCGCCGACCTCGCCGCCGCAGCAGATGCGGATCACCATCGGACAGGTCCAGCCGCCGCCGGAACGATACCGCAGACGCGACGCCTGCTGGATGATCGGGTCAAAGCCGCAGGTCACAAAGTCTGAGAATTGGATTTCGGCAATCGGTCGCATTCCGACTGCTGCCGCGCCGACCGCGCCGCCGGTGATAAACTCCTCGGAGATCGGGGTGTCGAGTACGCGGTAGACGCCGAACTCCTTTTGCAGTCCCTTGGTTGCTTTGAACACACCGCCGTACAAACCGACATCCTGGCCCATGATGAACACGCGTTCGTCACGCCGCATCTCCTCGGCCATCGTCTCGGTGATCGCCTCGATGAATGTGACTTGCTTCATCGGTCCCGACGGTTTCGGTGCCTCCGCCGAGGGAAAACTGACACGTGGTGAGAATGAATACACATCGTCGAGCGCTTCCTCGGCCTCCGGGTGCGGCGAGGCCTCGGCGGTGGCAATTGCCTCGTCAATCTCCGCTTCGATGGCCTTCAACATCCTCGCGCGTTCCGCGTCGGGCAGCACACCGGAAGATTCCAGATACTCCTCGTAACGGGCCAGCGGGTCGCGCCTCTTCCATTCTTCGACCTCTTTTGCTGATCGATAGTCAGCGGGGTCGATTTCGGAATGGCCATACCAACGGTACGTGAGGCACTCGATCAGTGTCGGGCCGCCGCCGTCGCGCGCCTGTCTGACTGCCTGGCTGACGGTCTTATGCACCAACAAAACGTCGTTGCCATCGATCGTGACGCCGGCGAAACCATAAGCTTTGGCTCGATCGGCAAAGTGCTCGACACCGCTTTGCAGCGACACCGGGACCGACTCGGCCCACAGGTTGTTCTGGCAGACGTAGACAATCGGCAGGTCGTGCACACCGGCGAAGTTGAGGGCTTCGTGGAAACCGCCGCGCGAGGTGCCGCCCTCGCCGATGAACGACATCACAATATGCGGTTCCTGACGCATTTTGAGGGCCAGCGCCATGCCGGTGCCGACCACAACCTGCGCGCCCATCGTCGAAGCGGGAGTGAACAGCCCCAATTCGGGGGAGCCGTAGTGACACGGGTGCGACTTGCCTTTGTCCGGAGAGTCGGCGCGAGCAAAGACCTGTTTGAGAAAGACCGTCAGCGGCAGGCCCTTGGTGATGTATGCGCCCAATTCGCGGTGCGACGGCGCGATGATATCGTCTTTGGTCAGCCCATAGGCCGAGCCCACGCTCGCGGCCTCCTGGCCCACCGCAGAAAAATAGGTGCCGGGGAAGCGCCCCTGCTTGAACAGCTTACGGCAGCGTTCGTCGAAGGTCCGCGTCTTCAGCAGCCAGCGGTATAGCTGCTTTTGGTCCTCGACTTGGACCGACTGGTCGATCTGATGCGGTTTTGATCTGGCTGCGGTGGCGGTGCCCATAAACATGATCCGAGGTCAACGAATAGCGAATCAAGCAGATAACAGCGGTCCGGCAGACATGTCAAGACGTTCGCCGTCACCATACGTATACCTGATGACCGCGCGCGGTGTTCACGTTGCCTCCGGGCCGGTCAGACGTATCTTAGCTGGGGACTACAGCAAGGAGGCGGACATGCAGGAGACGATCGATAAGATCAAAGCCGAAATCGAGGACTTGGAGCGGCAGTTGGCGCGACCGTTCGGGGGTCTCTTCGACAAGAAACAGGAGGATCATCTCTACCATCGTTTGAAGAAGAAACGCAAAGAATTGGCACGTCTCGAAGGTGGGCCGGCCGTGGCAGTCTCCCAACCGGTGCCGGTTGCGGCCGCCCGACCGCGTCCGACACCGGCGGCGCCGATGGCCAAAGCTGCCGCACCCAAACCGAAGAGTACGGCGACCAAAAAGACGGGCGCCCGGGGAAGCAAGGCGAGTATGACCAAGCGCACGAAAGCCGCCGCTCCCAAGAGCAAGTCATCGACTTCCAAAACAAAATCAACGCGTAAACCCGCAACAAAAGCGAAGTCGACAGCCAGATCGAAAGCCAAGAGCCCGGCGAAGCGCAAGAAGTAGACGGGTTGACTTGGGCAAATGCTCCGAATTAGTATTATGACGGGGCCCCGCTGGACGGGGCCTTTGTCTTCTCCGGCTCAGACTGGGGGATCGTCCAACGGCAGGACACGTGGCTCTGGACCACGGTATTGGGGTTCGAATCCCTATCCCCCAGCCAACGGCTCGGGCGATCACGGATTGCCCTCGCATGGCGGTCCGGGCCCAGACGCCCCCCACATAATGACATAGCACTTTCGGCGTCCGATTTCGTATGTAGGGTGTTGTGATCGTGTCCCGCACCAACATCCTTCGCTTTCTCGTTGCGCTTCTCGCCGTAGCGTCACTCACCGCTGTTGCTCTGCATGCGCACGGTGACGACAGCGGCCATCATCATGTCTGCTGGCTGTGCGTGCTCTTGGCGTCATCGGCGGCGCTGCCGATGACCGGCTGCGCCATACTGCTCTACTGGCGCGTTGTCGGTTTTTCATCTGATTCTGAAACGCTCGTTCTTGTCTCCGATTTATCCGATTCGTATTCCTCTCGCGCTCCGCCCTTCGGTCGCGCTCAGCGTTAACGCTGCGACCTGTTCCCCTCACGGGGATCACTGACATCCGACAACGTGCCCCATCGGAATAGGGCGGAGGCTGATATGAATGGTCTATCGCGGACCGCTATCGGTCCGCTGCTGGTATTGATGACAGCTTCGCTGAACGCGTGGGGTCCATCTGCACACGCGCAGACGACGCTGAATCCCGACATTTCGCTCATCGGCGATGTGCGCGCATCCGGTCACAATGACGGGGCCGCCGAGGATGCCGATCAGCTCAATCTCGACCTGGAAGAGGCCGAACTGGCGGTGCAGGGATACTTGAATCCGTACGTCCGTGCCGATGTCTTTCTGGCGTGGCACGGCACCGGCGAATCGGAAATCGAAGAATTGTACGCGACTTTTCTGCGTGGGCTGCCTCTGGGATTGTCAGTGCGCGCCGGACAGTACCTTCTGGACTTCGGCAAGGTCAATCCGCTGCATCCACATGCGTATTCGTTCATCAATCGTCCGCTCGCCCACGAGGAGTTCTTCGGCGAAGAGGGCCTGCGCGATGTCGGCGTGAGCGCATCGATCCCCATACCGACCGGGAATGTCGCCACGACACTCTCGGCGGACATGTTGCGAGGAGACTTTCTGCAACCGCATGAACACGGCGATGAACATGCCGAGGAAGCGATGCGCGTGCGCTCATTACAGGAAGAGCATGAAGAGGACGAGCGTCCCAACGAACGTGCCTTCGCCGCGCGACTCAATTCGTTCGTCGCGTTGGATGAGTACACGTCGCTGTCGCTGGGTGTGACCGGGCTGACCGGGATCCCTCACGAAGACCAACGCCGCTGGGTTGGGGGCGCCGATGTCAAGCTGCGCTGGAAGCCGGATCGATACCGGTCGTTTACTGTCGTCGGCGAGTGGCTGGTCAACCGGCAGCCGGCGGAGGAGCATCACGACGAGGAAGAGATCGACACGCTCTCCGCACTGCGCGCGCAGCAATCGTCCTCGCTGCAAGAGGAAGAGGTATCAGGCGACATCACCAGTCATGGTCTCTTCGGCTACTTCGACTACCAGTTCCGGCAACGTTTCAACGTCGGCGCGCAGGGAAGCTGGGCGCAGGCGCTGGAGAACAACGATGCAACCGGATGGGAACTGGGCATGTTCGCCGGGTTCGCACCGGCCGAAGAAACGACGCTATTGCGCGCGCTGATCTCCTATGGCGAACCAATCGGTTCCGACGAGGCCATCTGGGCGGGAACATTGCAATTGATCTTCTCACTGGGACCGCACAAACCGCACATTTTTTAGCGAGGTGCTGATATGTTACCGATCAAGAAATGTTGGATTGTCACCGTGTTTGTCGCGTTGCTGATGGCTCTGCCATCGGCGGCCGCCGCCGACAAGCTGCGGGTGGTCGCGGCGACTGCCGACCTGGAGTATTTCGCACGGCAAATCGGCGGCGACCTTGTCGATGTCGATGTGATCGCGGCGGGGAATCGCGACCTGCACTATGTGGAAGTCCTGCCCAGCTATCTGCTGAAGCTGCGCAGGGCGGATGTGTACCTGAAGCTTGGCCTGGAATTGGATGTCTGGTCGCAGTCACTCATCGACGGTTCGCGCAATTCTGATCTCATCGTGACCGATTGCTCGGCGGGCATCAACGCGCTGGAAGTGCCGACCTTCAAGGCGGACGCCCGCTACGGCGATCTGCACCGCTACGGCAACCCTCACTACTGGCTCTCGCCGGAGAACGTGCCGACCATCTGTGCCAACATCACCGATGCGTTGACGGCCGCGGATCCGCAGCATGCCGACGCATACGAATCCGGTCGGGACGGCTATCTTGCGCGCTTGAAATCGAAGATGAACGAATGGGACGCGGACAAGGGCGCGATGGGCAATGTCGAATTCATCGGCTATCACAACACGTGGCCGTACTTCTGCGAGTTCTTCGGGTGCCACACGGTTGCCTTCGTCGAAGAATACCCCGGCGTGACACCATCGCCGTCGCATCTGACCAAACTGCTGGAGCGCATCCGGCAGGAACAGATTCCGGCGGTGGCGTATGAGCCGTTTCACGACAAGCGCACGCCCGAGTGGCTGGCGGGCAAATCCGGATGCCGGACCGTCGTACTGACCGAATCCGTGGGCGGGCTGCCGGGCACCGAGACGTACGAAAAACTGATCGATACCCTGGTCGCGCGACTGACTTCTGTCGCGCAGGTTGTTGAGTGAGTGCGGCGTTCGACATTCTTCTGTGGCCGACGCTGGCGTGTATTGTGCTGACCGGCATCCATGTCTACTTCGGCCAGCATGTGATCCGACGCGGGATCATTTTCGTCGATCTCTCACTGGCGCAGGTCGCCGCGTTCGGCTCCACGATCGCGTTTCTGTTCGGATTGGACCTGCACTCCGGAACCGCCTACTGGTTCAGCCTGGCATTTGCGCTCCTGGGCGCGCTGATTTTCGCGCTGACGCGCCGTCGCAGCAATGATGTCCCGCAGGAGGCGATCATCGGGATTGTCTACGCTGTAGCCACCGCCGCCTCCGTGCTCGCGGTCGCGCGCCAGCCCGAGGGCGCCGAACACATCAAGGCGCTTTTGGTCGGATCGGTGCTGACTGTCTCGCCGTTCGATGTGATCAAGACCGCTGTGATCTACGCCGTCATCGGCGCATTGCACTGGTCGTGGCGCAGGCCGTTGTGGCGGCTTACGACCGATCCCAATGGGGCGCGTCGCGACGGTCTGCCGATCCTGCTCTGGGATTTCCTGTTTTATGGAACGTTTGCGCTGGTGGTGACATCATCGGTGCAGATTGCCGGGGTTCTCCTGGTATTTTCGCTTTTGGTTGTTCCCGCGGTCGCTGCGGTGCTGGCATTGGGGGAGGGTCACGGTGGACGGCTGCTCTTTGGCTGGGTATTTGGCGTAATCGTGTGCATCGCCGGGATGGCCGTGTCGTTTCTCGCCGATTGGCCGCCGGGGGCGACGATCGTCACGCTGTTTGGCGTCGGATTGTTGTTGTCAGGAGTCGTCGGCAGGTTCAACCGGGGCCGCCGCTTCGAATTGTGACCGGCATGTCCGGAGCGCAGGGTTCCTGACCTACTTTCAGTGCGTTTCGCGGACTGTGTCGTAGTCGTACGTCGTCACTTCGTAGCGGTTGCCCCAGGGATCGCAGAAGTAGACCGACCAGGATTTACTGTGGTCGACGCGTGAAAGCCATGTCAGCTTTTCGCCGCGACGATCGCAGACGGGATTTGCCCGGATATGATCGAGGAATCGAAGGAAGTATTCGCCCGAGACACGGAACGCCACACGGCGATGTCCGGTCGACTCGTGCTGACCTTGCGGTTCACCGACAAAGAGTGCCAGCTTCGTCTGTCCGTCGGCGGTGCTGATCATCAGCGGCCCGCCGGGATCGTCCGCCCAGAACTCGTACTCTGCGACGATCCGCAACCCCAGCGTGCGCTCGTACCATGCGGCGGCGGCCCGCCGTTCGGGGACAAACAGCTCGACATGATCGATTTGCGAGACGCGGAACGGTTGCGACGATTGAGGTGTCATCGTGACTCGTCTGTCATACGCGTGAAGGTGAATGTCCCCATCGACGGCACGACGCCGGCGACAAGGAACGGCTCGATTTCGATTTGCCGGATCGGCACGAACGGGTCGCTCACTGCATTGGCGGCCTGATAGGTCTCGCCGTCGTCGGTTCCGGCGTCGTAGGCGTGCAGTTCGGCCACCCGCTCATCGACCCAATCGTCGCCGTCGAGCAGCGAGATGCCGCTGACGCCGACGAACCAGTCGGGACTGGGGGCGACCATCGACGTGAGCGTCACCAACGGGAAGTCGCGGGAGATTTCGAAATCGAGCGAGACCATCCCCGGTGAATGGGCAATGCCTTCGCCGGAGAGCTTGTATTGCGCCGTTCCCAATGAGATGGCATCGACAATTTCGTTGGAGAACAGAATCTTCGCGCCGAGCTCGGCCATGTCCTTGATACCCAGCGATGCCAGCGAACCCTCTTGCCAGAAACGGACATCGCTGTTGTGCGTGGCGCCGATTAATCCCGACCAGTGGGCCGTGGCGGGGAAGTCCTGCGGATGGGTTTCGGCGCTCCAGGAGGCATCGAAGGTCACGCGATAGTGCGCGGTGTCCTCGACCATCGGCTCGGTGCTCTTCTTCTTGTCGTCGGGACAGCCCAGCAGCACGAGCGTGCACAGCGCGAACGCTAGTGGAATGATCTTCGGAGTTTGTCTTGTTGACAGGCGCATGCCTACGAAAACAACAATCCGCCTCGGCGGTTTCCGCGGAGTTGCGGCTTAGAAGAACGAATCGCTGTGTCCCCAGCTTTCGGCGATTTTGCCGCCCGCGATGCGATAAATGACGATGGACCGGATGGTGCGTGGCTTGCCGTCGCGGGTGCCGCCGGCGGTCGAGCGCACCACGACGCGGTCGCCCTCGCCGAAGATGTCGTCGGTGACAATGTGAAATCCCGCGTAGGCCGCATGGAGATCGCGCATCGTCTTGCGCAGACCCTCGATGTTTTTCCAGGCGGCGTGATCGACATAGTCGTCGACGAGAACTTCGTTCAAACGGTCCCACTCGCCGCTGTTGAGGATGTCGTAGTAGCGGCGAACGAGGTCTTGATGGGAGACGGGGGTCATCGCGATTGATTCCTTCGTACTCTACCCAAGAAAATCCCCTGTCGCCCTTGCGGCAAGCAGATCAAATTGCCCCGGCCGGTGCCGAAAGCAGGTACAGAGGCCGGTTAATACCATGTCCAGGACCACCCCGTCGACCAACTGGATGCGCGAGCTCGCCGAGCATTTCCACAAGATGCGGCAGGCCAGGCCCGCTGACCGGTTGCTGATCCTTTTTGACATCGACGGCACCATCCTCGACATGCGGCACACGATCCTGCATGTGCTTCAGGCATACGACGAGGCGCATCAGACCCGTCTCTTTGCCGGGCTGAAGTTGTCGGGCATCAAGGTCCACGAAAACCATGTCGAGCGTCTGCTCGATTCGGTCGGTGTGCCGCCGGGGCAGCAAGGGGCAGTGATGAAGTGGTTTCATGAACGCCGTTGGAGCCCCGAGGCGATCGCGGCGTCGCATCTGCCGTATCGCGGCGTGCTTGATGTCATCCGCTGGTTTCAGATTCAGCCCGATACGTCTGTCGGCTTAAACACCGGACGTCCCGAATCAATCCGCGCCGACACGTTGCGCTCGCTGAATGCATTGGGCGAGGAGTTCGGCGTGCGGTTCGATGATGCGCTCTTGCACATGAACCCCCACGACTGGGATGTCGAAGTCGCCGACGGCAAGGCCGCCGGGATCACACGTTTTCGCCGCGATGGGTACCGTGTCATCGCCTTTCTCGATAACGAGCCGGAGAATCTGCGCGCGGTCGGGCGAATCGATGATTCCGGCGAGATCATTCTGTTGCATGCCAACACGCTGTACGAGAGTAGACGATCACGGGTGCCCACCAGCTCGGCGGTCGGATCGAATTACGATCTGACCGAGTTGATCACTGAGGGCGATCTGCCGCCGCAGATTCAGTTGGTCTGGCATGGGGTCAACACCGAGGCGAATCTGCGACAATTTCTCGGCTCAAACATTCAATGGGCCGAGCTGGATGCCCGGCGCGATCCGAAGACCGGGCATCTGATCACGCGTCACGACAGCTTTGCCGAACGAACGCGCACATCGCGCGAGAAGAACCCCTCGCTGGAACACATGCTGCAAAAGCTGCACAAGCACGGCCGCAGCGTGAAGTTCGATTTCAAGGAAGGCGGCGTCGTGATCGATCAGGTGTTGGACCTGATCGCGACTTGCGGATTCTCCGACGAGCAGTTGTGGTTCAACGGCAATGTTGAACGGCTCGGGCAGGTGGGGTTCCAACAGCTCGCACAGAAGCATCCGAAAGCGATCCTGCAATGCCCGGTCGACTATATGGCGGCGTTGGCCCTCGGTGTCCCGGCGAAAGCGCGTGAAACTCTCGAGTTGTACCGCTCATGGGGAATGAACCGCTTCTCAGTGAGTTGGCGCACAACACTGATGCGACCGCTGATCGCGCATCTTGGTGAGTGGGGATTTGCGGTCAACATCTACGATGTTCCGGATCTGGAATCATTCCTGCGCGCGGTGCTGCTGCTGCCGCGTTCAATCACCTCCGATTTCAATTTCCCCAAGTGGCACTACTACGGCCACGGCTCCGGAGAGAAGGACGAGACCATTGAATACGTCATGCGCCAGCAGCGCGGGGCGCCCAAGCGCTGAGCCGGGATTGTCCACTCGTCACAATGAACATGGATCGCAAAACGCCACCAGTGGATCGACGCTGCGAAAGGCGACGTCGACAAACTTGATGACATCGAAGACGTTGGTCAGATCGTCGCAAGTGGCATCGGTGCGCGCCTTCGGGCATTCCAGATCGAACGTCGGCGCTGCGCTGCGGAACGCCACATCGACCGCGGCGATGACATCGAAGACATTTGTGATGGCATCGCACGAGGGATCTGCGTGGCAGGCGCAGAAGCACTCGCACGAATCCCCGATGCCATCGCCGTCTGAGTCCTCCTGTCCCGGGTTGAAGTGATTAGGACAGTTGTCGCACAAATCGCCCAGTCCGTCTGCGTCCGCGTCGGCCTGATCGGGATTGGCCGTCAATGGGCAATTGTCTGTGGCGGTCTGAGTGCCATCGCCATCGATGTCTGAGTCGATGTCGCGTGCGAACGGCCCGCCATAGGCGCCGATGTCGTCGGCGATTGTCCCGAGCGCGGGCCAGAGCGCCATGCCGGGATCGCCGGGGTCTTCCGGATCATTGAAGGCCGCATCGGGGTGCCCGGCATCGATGCAGGGTGAGTTGTCGGCCAGGTGGTAGTATGGTCCGATGAACACGGGATCGGCATCGATATTACCCGTGCCCGCATACCCGTCTTCGACATTGTTGTACTCGAAGGTTACGGTTCCGCCATTGACACGAATCTGTGCGAATGAAGGTGCCTGATTGCCGCGGATGATGTTGTTGCGCGCCGTGGTCGTCGACAGCCAACTATAAATGCCGCCGCCGGGCATCGTTGAGACATTGTCGAGAATTGCATTATTGTAGATGTAGACTGTATGGCTGCTGTACGACCAGATCCCGGAACCAGCGAATGATTCGCCGCCGGTGTTGCCGACAATGAGATTGTTGCGGATGTCGGCGGCGCAGAAGTTCAACACGATCCCGGCGCCGTAGCGGCCCTGATTGTTGGCGATGATGTTGTTGCGGATTTTCGGGTCACCGTCACCGGCGCGAATCCCGCCGCCGCCGGCGCTGACCAGTCCGGCGGTGACCAGAATTGCCTCGTTCTCGATGATGCGGTTGTATTGGATGACGGGCGAGCTCCCCTCGCAGAGTATCCCTCCCCCTTCACGGTAAGTTCCGAAACCGTGGGGATCGATCCAGATCGTGCCGTTGCCTCCGGTGATCGTGAACCCCTGCAGTATGGTGAACTGGTTCTCACCGGAGACCATGCGCACGACGCTGCCGGTATCGGGATGTGTGGGCTGGTTGCCGTTGATGACCGTTGCGATGATGTGCGCCGGATCGTTGTCGATCGCGTAACGGCTGGTAACCGTGATCTGTTGTCCTTTCAGATTGATGTTCTCATAATAAGTTCCAGGTTCGACCAGCACCGTGTCCAGGAGTTCGGCAATGTCGATCGCTGCCTGGATCGTGGGCTGATCGCCCGGGACGTTGATGATGCCGCCGACTCCCAGGACACGTTGGGGAGTGAACATGAGGATCAGCACGATGATCCCGTTCTTGAGCGCGAATGCTTGCGCGCGAGGCGGACGTACCACGACCATGGACGTCATAGACAGACTCCTTTATGCGCTGCGGGCACCGATTGGATTGCGATGAAGGGGGGATGGTGCCCTGACCGCAGCTTGGTCGCTTGGCTGGCGGGAATCCTTACAGGAAAACTTTGCTGCTCATCCGCGCATGCGGCGGTTGTTATCGTCCCTCATTCCGTTCGCCAGAGTGCCGCAGTCGCCGCCGGATGCGATCACGCGCCTCCGGGGAAAGTCCGCGCAACTCGGTTTCCGGATCCAACTCCGGGTCCGCGGATTCACGCAACGCGTGTCGGATTGTCGTCAGGTGAGACTTGTAGTGAGTGCACCATCGGCAGATGGGCAGGTGCAGGCGGATCAAGAGGCGTTCACGCAAAGAGAGACGCCGGTCGAGCGAGTCGGAAATCGACCGCGATATCACCTCGCATGGCGGCTGAATGGCCGCCAGCCACATGATGACGCGCTCTTTAATCGGTCCACTCATCTGAATGTCCCTCCACGGTCAGACCGGCGGTGCCCCAGCCAGTGGATCTCCAGGCAATGCCGCACTTGGCGCCGGGCGCGATGCAACATCACCCAGAGATTGGTCGGCGTAATCTCCAATGTCTTACACAATTCAGCGGTGTCCATCTGTTCGATCTCGCGCAGAGCAAACACCGCGGCCAGCCGTTTCGGCAGTTTGGCCAGACAGCGGTCGAGGGCCTCCCAGAACCGGCGGTTCTCCATGAGCGTGTGCGGATCGCCCCAATCGACCGGACCTGACCGTTGGTCCCAGTGGCCGACCCATCGGCCCTCGGTGGTAAAGCCATAAGTACCACGTTCCGTCGACTCGTCGACTGGCTCCGACGTTTCGGTCTGAAACGTTCGTCGCACATGATCGACGACTTTGTTTTTGAGGATGCCGGTCAGCCAAGTCCGAACCGACGATGCCCCCTGAAAGTGAGGCCACGCTCGCAGTGCCGCCAGGAGAGTCTCTTGCACAATATCCTCGGCGGCGCTGCGGTCGCGCACACGCAGATACGCCATCCGGTACAGATAATCACCGTGCTGGTCCAGCCAGGAGGACGGGTCGTCGGCACTGCCCATGGGTGTCGAATCCGTGTCGGACTGGCTCACGAAAGTTCCGCGCCGGGACGTACCGCGCGCTCAACGTTTTGGATGATTTTATGCGCTGCTCGCCGCTTCCGTCCGCCGATCGGGGACCAGCCACATCACCACGACCGACACATAGATGGCATAGGAAATCCATTCGTGCGCAAATGCCAGCGGCAGCGCCGTGAGATACAGCGCAATGGAAATCTTCCCTTTCACATCATGGCCGATTGCCATCGCCAGTGGGGATTGGCTTCCGTGATGCGTGAGGATTATCTGTTGCAGAATGAAGTACGCAATCGCCGCCATCAGCAAGACCATGCCATACAGAACCGCAGGCCATGGACCGCCGCGGTTCTCGCCGATCCAGGCGGTCACAAACGGAAACAGCGACAGCCAGAAGAGCAGGTGTAGATTGGCCCACATGACTCCGCCGTGCGCGCGCTTCGCGACACGAAACAAGTGGTGATGGTTGTTCCAGTAGGTGCCGAGCATGACAAAGCTGAGGATGTAGCTCAGAAGCACTGGCAGAAGAGGCATCAGCGCAGAAAGTTCCGCCGAGTGCGGCACCCTCAGCTCCAGCACCATGATGGTGATGATGATGGCGAGGACACCGTCGCTAAAGGCCTCAATGCGGGCGGTTTCGTTCTTTTCCATTCGTCAATCCGGTCTCGATTCTCGCAACATCAGGCGCGGTCGTTTTTCCCCTCACCCCAACCCTCTCCAACGGGAGAGGGAGTCTGAGATGGTGTGAACCGACCGTGCACAATTCGGGGTTCATTTCGCGTCCATGCGGAGGGGCGGGGATTCGAACCCCGAGGGGCTTGCGCCCGGCGGTTTTCAAGACCGCTGCCTTACCAGTTAGGTCTACCCCTCCGATGCACGACCGATGCCATACACGGCGTCGGATCAAACCTGCCGACAAACGGCTCGGGCAAAATCTCGGTGCCCGGTCGCGATGTCAATAGAGGGGGAAGGGGCTACAATCGAGCTCAACCACCCGAACCGCGCGGGCGGCGTACGTGGGAGCGTCCCGGAATCGGCGGAAACCACGGCTCGATGGTCTGATCGAATGGGATAATCTGCCCGGTGATGACGTTGATGGGCGTCCAATCGGGCGTCGCCTCCGAGGCCCGGGCGAACCAGATCCACGGCTCGTAGTAGGTGGGTCGGGTCCGGACATCCACGATCCTCGTGCCGTCCGTCATCAGATTGTCCGCGAGCGCATGGGCGCGAATTTTCCCGGCGGCACGGATCGAAACCGCGATCATAAAGATCGCCAGCCCGACCTTTGCCGTCTGTACAGATGCCAGCTTGCGCCAATGGTGCATACCAAGCAGCAAGAGCCAGGCGCCATAGATGTAGATGTCGTAAAGCGGCATGATGCCCCAGGCCCAGCGCGTCTCGGCAAACGGCCAGGCGAGATAGAGCCGATACGACATCAGGACATCCAGCAGCAGGTGCGATCCGATGACGATGAAGAAGACGCTCCACAGCTTCTTAAACGGCGTCGCGGCCGCCCCACCCCAACGTTTCGCGACCGCCGCCCAACCCAGTGCCAGCAGCGGCCACATGTACAGCGAATGCGTGACGCCGCGATGGATGTCGCCGAACCAGCGCGTCAAAAACTCCAGCCAATCGGGGCTTATCGACGCCAGCACCCACCACCACCCGGCGCGTTGGGGGCGCTCCTCGGGCTTGAGCGCCAGTTGCCCGAAGAAAAACCCGGTCCCCGCATGGGTGATCCAGTCCATACCGAAGGATGTATACGCAATCGGACAGTTTTAGGCGTCGATTCTTTCGAGTGGCCGAATTGTTGCGACTTTGTCGACCACGGACTCTCTCGCGAGCGGTTTCCCGAATCCAGTGACGGGACGTGCCGGTCGTCGTACCATGACGGCGGGATTCGCAATGAACAGGAGGGCGAAATGAAGCTCAACATCAAGGCGCTGACTTTGACCTGCGCCGTGCTGTGGTCGGCGCTGGTGTTTTTGGTCGGGCTGGTCAATCTGGCTTTTCCAAGCTATGGCGAAGTGTTCCTGCGTGTGATGGAATCGTTGTACCCCGGCTATCACTACGGCAACGGTTTCGCCAGTGTCATGGTCGGGGCGCTCTATGCCCTGCTTGACGGAGCGATCGCCGGCGCGGTTCTTGGGTGGCTGTACAATCGGTTGGTTCCGACGACTCGCGGCTAAAAGGAGACCATTCACTTGCGCATCCTGATTCTCGGCGCCGGAATGATGGCGCGCGGCGCAGTCTTCGATCTGCTGCGAAATCGTGCGGTTGAGTCGATAGCGGTCGCCGATTCGTCCACTGAGGCGCTCAGGCATCTTGTCTCCCGTTTCGATGACGACCGTGTCCGGCCGGTGTCATTCGATGCTCACAACCGTCAACGCGTCGATGAACTGATGCGCAATGCCGATGGCGCCTTCTGCGCCGTCCACTACGGCTTCAATGCCGCGTTCACCGATGCGGCCATCGCCGCGGGAACCCACATGGTCGACCTGGGCGGCAACAACGACATCGTTAATGCGCAACTGGCCCGCAACAACGACGCGCAGGCGACAAACATCACGATCATCCCGGACTGCGGCCTGGCGCCGGGCATGGCCAGCGTGCTGGTCGCCTGGGGATTGAGGCGATTCGCCTGGGCCGACTCGGTCAAGATCCGGGTCGGTGGACTGCCAGCCAACCCGAAGGAACCGTTTTCGTATGAACGGCTCTTTTCGGTCGAGGGGTTGATCAACGAGTATGTCGAGCCGCCGGTGATGCTGCGCGATGGCCGGATCGTCACCGGGGAGCCATTGGGCGATCTGGAGACATGCGAATTCGATCAACCGGTGGGATTACTCGAAGCATTTAACACGTCGGGCGGAACGTCGACTCTCCCGCAGACCTATGGCCGTCGTCTTAAGAACCTCGACTACAAGACCCTGCGCTACCCCGGCCATGCGGGCGCGATGCGCTGGCTGATGCATCTGGGTTTGTTCTCGTCGGATTCGGTGACCATCGACGGGCATCCCGTCATCCCACGCCGACTGACGGCGCATCAGATCGCCGCGCGTGTTCCGATCGGCGAGCAGGACCGGACAGTGGTCCGAGTCGAGTTTTCCGGCGCGGGAAAGACGCACCGACTCGACATCATCGACGAATGCGACCCGTCCAACGGCCTGACATCGATGATGCGCATGACCGCATTCCCGGCGTCGATCATCCTGCAGATGATCTGCGACGGCCGCATCACGACGCGCGGCGTCGTCCCGCAGGAAACCGCAGTCGATCCCGATGCCTTTGTCGCGGAGCTGACTCAACGTGAGATTGATATTTGGGGTGTGTGAGTTTGATACGATAGCGTGGGGAGTGGCATTGTGTGGCCGCAACTTGCGTCACAGAATCTGGCCGTACTGAAAGGGGCAAAGCATGGAACTGGGCGCGTTTTCGATCAGCTTGGCTGTCAAAGATATCGAGGCTTCGAGAGGGTTCTACGAAAAGTTCGGGTTCACCGTATTCGCCGGAGATGCCTCGCAGAACTGGCTCATCCTGAAAAACGGCGATCATGTCATCGGGTTGTTCCAGGGGATGTTCGAAAAGAACATTCTCACCTTCAACCCCGGCTGGGACAGCAATGCTGAGAAGCTCGCCTCTTTCACCGATGTTCGCGAACTGCAGCGCCGGCTGGAAGCCAAAGGAGTGAAGTTACAGCAACGGGCGGACGACAGCACAACGGGGCCGGCCAGCTTCGTCGCCGTGGACCCTGACGGAAACCCGGTCCTTGTCGATCAGCACGTGTGAATCCACGCGCCAGCGACCTGAGTCGCGGTGAGTTCCGGATACCATCGAATCACGCCGCGGTGCCGGCGCGACATCCAATGAAGATCCCTTGCGGAATCGGGATGTGCTCTATGGTCAGGGACGCTGCTTAGGCAATCCCTGAGCAAAAGCGGTCAGGACCACCGGCCCGGCGCCGGGCCCCGAGTTAAGAGCCGCACTTCCACTCGCTCGCGAGTATGCCGTACACCTCGCAGTCCATCGGTTTGCCCCATTTAATCATGTGCTGACGATTGGTGCCTTCGTGCGTCATGCCCGCCTTTTGTAATACACGACCTGAGGCGGGATTGACGTGGTAATGTTCAGCAAAGATTCGGTTGAGACCCCGTGCGAAACCGAATGCGATTACGGCACGTGCAGCTTCGGTGGCATAACCGAATCCCCAATACGGCTCCCCAATCCAGAAACCAATCTCTGCACGCTTGTGTCTACCGCACAGTGTCAGGCTGCATGCTCCGATCAATTCCCCGCTGCCACGCAGAGTCACCGCGAAAGTGACGCTCCTGCCCTCTCCATATTCCTTGTTGTGTGTTTCGATCCAGCGTTCGGCCTCCCCATCGGGATACGGATGTGGAATGAGCGCCGTAGTCGCAGCGACTGCGCGATTGCCTGCCAGCGCTTGAACACGCGGAGCGTCCTCTGGTATGAAACCTCGCAGAACGAGACGATCCGTTTTCAGGCTCGGGTATCGGACGACCGTGGCCATAGTTGATGAGAGTGGCACAGTGCCCGGATTCGGGCCTTGCGATCAACTGCGGTATTATTGCCCCACCCGCCGAAACAACCAATCCGCATTCCTCGCGGTGCGGTATTGACGGGCGAGCAGTTCGGCAGCGGCGCGTTCTTCGTCGGTGCGGCCGATTGCATGTGACTCGAGCGTGCGATAGACGGTCAAGACGTCATCGCCAAACGTGTGCATTATCGGTTCTTCAAAGAATCCTTCAGGCAACGAGAGTGAATCGGCCATGGGCCACAGCTCCGGTTGCCAGCCGGGAGCAAAACGCACGATCAATGTCTCCGCCACCACGCGCGGAAACTCCGCCGCGCCGGGATCGGGACGCGATGCCAGAGTGTCGTTGGCGGCCCATCCGGCAACGCTGGGGCGTAACTGAATCTGTCGCGGTCCGACCAATGCCCAGCCGCGTATCGTCCCCTGCATGTAGGCGGCAATGGTGTTGGCATCGATGACATCGAGTGAATCAAGGAAGCCATCGACCGACGGTGTCGCAATGCCCAGGATGACCGCGACGGCGGCCTTCAAATCCAACTCGCCATGCACCGGCAGTCGCCGCGCAAAGTGACCCCCCGCAATTGTGCGCGCGGTGAAATCCAGATCGCCATTGGAGCGCAGCGATCCATCGCAGTGCACTGTAAATCGGCTCTGCTGCGCTTCCAGCGCCGGGGTGCGTACCAACTCCCCGCCGAATTCGCCGAAGACCAGCGCCCAACGCGATTCGCAGCGGCGCGGCAAAGTTCCCAGTGGGTAGCGTGGATCCGACGGATCGGCCCACAATGTGTCGCCGCCGATGATAGCCATGCCGATGACATGATCGAACCAGTCCTTCGGAAAGTCCGAGACGATCGGTTTGGGATTGCGGGCGCGGACCAGCGCCGGGTGCGCCTCCAATCCGAGATGGCGCATCATTGCCACCCACAAGTACACCATGTCCTTGCAGTCGCCGTAACGATTGACGAAGACATCGCGGGCTTTGTTGGGGCGCCAGCCGCCCAGCCCGACCTCGATGGCGACATAGCGCCATTGTTCGGATATCCACTCTTTCAACGCCGACGCCCGCGCGCGCTTCCCGACCAGATCGACGACATGCGCTTCGACCTGTTTCTTCTGTTTGTCGGTCAGCTCCAGTCGATCCGACGACAACTCCCAAAACCATCGACCCAATTCAGCCCATGATGCGGTGCCGCCGCGCACGCCCTCGACACGGAATCGCGCGGGCGCGATGTGCAACAAGGGCAATGCGCCGGTCGCATCGTCGGGATCGATCGCGCCGGCAGAGGGCGACCAGTCGGTCAATGTCCAGACCGTCACATCGCGGCGCGCCGTACGATCGATGCTCTGCACGAGTGCCGGATCCATCACGCGATAGCGAATCTCCTCACCATGCGGAACGGCCACCGAATACGATGCGGTTCGCCGCGGCCAGCGGTCCCCTAAGACCCAGTCGGGAAAGAAAAACGGGTCGCTGATGCGCACGGTCCATCGTGCCTCGACGATGTACGGCGGGCGCGGCGCCACCAGATCGACCGCGCGAACCACGTCGCCTGAAAACAGACGAAACTCCGAAAAGGGGGCGATGGCGCGGACACCGTCTTTGCCGACCGTAAAGAGGACCGTGCCCGTCGTGTCGAGCACGCGTCCCTCAAACTCCAGCAGTCGTTGAAAGAACGTGTCCCAAATGCGGATTCGTCCGACGTCGGCGCCCGCCGAACGGTTCACGCGCATGATGCGGTGGGCGCTGACTTCCAGCCGGTCCCGGTGCGTCCAGTCAATGGTCCACTCATCGAGTTCATAGACGGCAGCGGAATCGCCAAGCTGGGCCGATGCCGCAGACGCGAACAGGGGCAAGACCACGACGATGAAGAATCGGCAGATCAGGAACCGCATCATCAGAATGTACGCCCGTCCTGTGCGATTCGCGCACCGGAGAGATGACTGGGGGATCGAAGAAACGGGTGAATCGTATCGGTGATGGGGCGGCGGTCGTGTGCCTATTCGGCCGATAAGACCATGATGCGATGCTGCGCGAGACTGACCGTGTTAAACATGCTGCGCAAGTCCGGGAACTGCCTGGCGCCGAAGTCACGCCGTTCGACGCGCCAGAACCGCCGCGCGGTAATCGAGTCGCCATCGACGCCGATCGAGGAGCGGAAAACAAACCCATCGCCGATCAGATCGTGCGGCGGTGGTGGCGTGTTGAGACGAAAACCATCGGGGACATGCCAGACCATCCGGCATTCCTCAGTCCACGCCGATTCGAAGGAGATCGGGTAGTGCCGGGCTGATGTCATCAGCGGATTTTCGCCGAGTGCACGGATGGTGCCGGGGAAGATCGTCAATCGGTCCGCGTCGACCGTGGCGGCTCCCGTCCAGTCGAATTCGACCCGCATCAGGATCGGTGCCCAGCCGTGCTTGCCGCTCCGAGTGATTTCAATCGCGGTCGGCGCGATGTCGGGCAGCCATTCACGGCGCAGGTATCCGACCGTGTCGTGGTCGGCGAGCGCGCACAGCAGTTCAAAGGCGGCTTGGCCGCCGAGCGTCAACTCGAGCGTCCCGTGCGCCGATCCGTCCGCCCGCAGAGTGACCGAGCCGTCGGCGATGCGGGAATTGTCGACCGGCGGGGCCGGAAGGTCGATTAAAACCTTTCGATGCGACGGGTACCCGATGACCACTCCGGCATCCACTTGATCATCGGGGGGGAGATATCCCAGCCAGGCATTGGGAACGTTGGTCTCACAGAAGATCTGCTCGCCGTCGTGTTCAATGCAGACAATGGCGTGGTCGAATTGTTCGAGACGGTGGTCGCGCTGGTCGAACCGCAGGTGGCTGCGACGCGAGATCAATACCGGCCAGGCGTCGATGTCATGGTACCGCAATAGCGAGATAAACAGCAGGTTCTTCTCGAGCGCGTTGCCGCGACGGTCGGACAAGACGCGAGCGGCATCCCGCAGGCCGCCGTTGTAGACCGAGATGGCCGCACCGGAGACAGCGACCGAATCACGCACAAATTCGTAGATACGTTCGATCAACTCCCGGCTTGACAACAGGGGCGCGACCTTGTCCCAGCGGGGCCAATTGTGGTTGGGCTCCAGGACGCGGCTGTACGCGCGCTTGACCTGATCGGCCAGATCATTCCAGGAGTCGACAAACTCCATCACCTTGGAGCCGTCGTTGAAGCGGACGACCTGGAAATCCAGCAGCGTTCGATGGTTGAGAATCGAGGCGACCAACGGTTCGGTGGTCAGCGGCGCGAGATCGATTGCATGCCAACGGAACTGCCGCACGGTCCCGCTGCCGTGGACAAGCGAAATAACCTCGCTGGTGTCGGGTCCGCGCACGAACTCGCTGTTGTTGACGACCGCCGTGTACTCAAAGCCCTCCGGCAACCTCACCGCCAATTCGGAGTACTCGGTCGGAACCACATCCTGAAAGGCCCATGGACGCAGGTAGTAAAAATTGCGCGAACTGAGTTCGTAGCGGTACTCGATCACGCAACCGGGGGCGACCTCGGGAAAGGCGAAGACCAAGGCGCGCCAGTCTCCGGTTTCCTCGGTGATGAAGACGCGGCTGGCGACATCGACGACCCGGCCGTCCCGAGTCACCGTGTGGGCTTCGACCTTCTCGATTTTCTCGGATTTATGGTACGGAATCTTGATGTTGGCCAAAAATGACGCGTCGTGCCGGAAAATTTGAACCCGCCGGTGCCGCTGGAACGTAAACTTTAGACCGGGGCCCACAGTTATCTGACCCCGATCGAAACTGACCGAGGCGCCCGCCGTCGGATCGTCGCCGAGGCGGGTGCGGCTGTACTCCGTGGGTGTCTGTTGTCCCCAAGGTGCGCGGCCCGCGTCCTGAGCAACAACGGGGACCGCCGTACCCAGCAGGAAGGCCGTTGCCCAAGCCCCAAGGGACAACGCCTTATGGCGTGTTGTCAACTGCATGGCCTGACTGAACCACCATGCCCGGGCCACGCATGGCACGCGAGAGCCCGATCTTCACCTTATCGTTTGCGGCAGGAAGTGGGGCATCCCACCGCCGGAGAGCGCTGCGGGGCGCCTGTAAGCGTCCAGCATAAAGATAAAGTGAGGTCTTCGGGGGTCACAAGCGGAATTTGGGGGGTGTTAAGGGGCGGATCGGACATTTCTCAGCCCTGGACTTACCCTGAGCTTGCTATTTCCCTTGAGTTGGCGGCGTGTGATATCCGGTAGGGCGGGTTTAATCCGCAGGGTTTGCGCAAATCGGAGTGTTCGTCGGGGTGTGGTGGCGTGTCGGCGGGGCATGCCCGCCCTGAGTTGGTTCGCTTGACCGATCACAAACAAAACCCCCCCGCGTCCATCGACGCGGGGGTTCTGTTTTTGCGGACTGCGAACCATCGTCGCGATTAGCCGCCGATCTTCTTGACCGTGCGGGCCTTTGCGCTCTGCGTGGTCTTGCTTGGTGCGACCGGTTTGGTCTTCGGCTTGCCGGTCGGACGCTTGGTCGTGGTCTTCTTTGCTTTCATCGGGCATTCACCTCCCCATCCAGGAAGCGTGGTTGGCACACAATGTCCGTGTGTGCGCGGTTCGTCTACGCTCACCGCGAGCGGAGTTGATCGAGCTTGATACGCAGATGTGTCAGTTTTCGATACGGAAATCGTGCGCCGCAGCTGCGGATCGAGAATGATTTCGGCTCCTGCAACCAGTCTGTCGATCTGATGTCGGATCAAACGACTCACGTGAACGTACTCTAACGACAAAAATCCCCGCGCCATTGCTGGCGCGGGGATTGTCTTCGATATGGCTTTCCGGTCGGCTTAGAAGTCGTCGTAGCCGCCGCCCATGCCGCCCGGCATTCCGCCTCCGGGCATGCCGCCCTTGTCTCTCTTATCGGGCTTGTCGGTGATCATCACTTCGGTGGTCAGCAGCAACCCGGCAATCGACGCCGCATTCTCCAATGCGCTGCGCACGACCTTGGTCGGGTCGATGACGCCCGCCTTCATGAGGTCCTCATATGTGTCGGTTTGGGCATTGTAGCCGAAGTTGCCCTTCTCCGCCTTGACGCGGTTGATCACGATCGAGCCCTCGGCACCGGCGTTCTCGGAGATCAGCCGGATCGGTGCTTCCAGCGACTTGCGGATGATGTTGACGCCGATGCTTTCATCCTCGCCGCCGCCATTGACACCTTCCAAAGCCCCCAGGCAGCGCAAATAGGCGACACCGCCGCCCGGAACTATTCCTTCCTCGGCCGCCGCGCGGGTGGCATGGAGCGCATCCTCGACGCGCGCCTTCTTCTCTTTCATCTCCACTTCGGTGGCCGCGCCGACATTGATGACCGCGACACCGCCGGAGAGCTTTGCCAGACGCTCCTGCAGCTTCTCTTTGTCGTAATCGGAGGTGGTCTCTTCGATCTGCTTTTTGATCTGGTTGATGCGGCCCTTGATCTTGTCATCGGCGCCCGCGCCCTTGACCACGGTCGTATTGTCCTTGTCGATCGACACACGCGCCGCTTTGCCGAGGTGCGAGAGGACCGTGTTCTCCAGCTTGAAGCCCAGTTCCTCGGAAACCACCTGACCGCCGGTGAGAATGGCGATGTCTTCGAGCATGGCCTTGCGCCGGTCGCCAAAGCCGGGGGCCTTGACCGCGCAGACCTTCAGCGTGCCGCGCAGCTTGTTGACCACCAACGTGGCCAACGCCTCGCCCTCGACATCCTCGGCAATCACCAACAGGGGGCGGCCCAACTGGGCGACTTTCTCCAACAGGGGGAGCAGGTCTTTCATCGTTGAGATCTTCTTGTCGTGGATCAGAATGACCGGCTCCTCGAGGACCGCTTCCATCGACTCGGCGTCGGTGACGAAGTACGGCGAGATATAGCCGCGATCAAACTGCATCCCCTCGACCAACTCCAGCGTTGTGTCGGTCGATTTGGCTTCCTCGACGGTGATCACGCCGTCTTTGCCGACTTTATCCATCGCGTCGGCGATCAGATCGCCGATCTCGCGGTCGTTGTTGGCGGAGATGGTCGCGACTTGAGCGTACTCTTTCTTGGAGGGGACGTCGATCTTCAGCGCCTTGAGCTGCGCGACAACCGCGTTGACCGCCTTCTGGATGCCGCGCTGCAACGCCATTGGATTGGCGCCGGCGGTGACATTCTTCAGCCCCTCGCGGTAGATCGCCTGTGCCAGCACGGTCGCGGTGGTGGTGCCGTCACCGGCGACGTCGGAGGTCTTCGAAGCAACCTCCTTGACCATCTGCGCGCCCATGTTCTCGAAGTGGTCCTCGAGTTCGATTTCTTTGGCGACGGTCACGCCGTCTTTGGTGACCGTCGGCGCTCCGAATTTCTTGTCGATGACGACATTGCGTCCCTTCGGTCCGAGTGTGATGCGCACGGCATTGGCCAACTGGTCGACACCGCGTTTCATCTTCTCGCGGGCGGCACTGGAGTATTCCAGCATCTTTGACATGAATCATCCTCCTGTATGGTGACGGCGCTTGGCGCCGATACGTTGCGACTGTCAGTTGACGACCGCGAGAATGTCCGACTCGCGCATGATCAAAAACTCATCGTGGTTGATCGTGACTTCCGTGCCGGAGTACTTTCCGTACAGCACGCGGTCGCCCTTTTTGACTTCCAACGGGATGAGCGTGCCCTCTTCGGTCTTGCGGCCGGTGCCGATTTCGATGACTTCGCCTTCCTGCGGCTTCTCTTTGGCGGTGTCGGGGATGATGATCCCGCCCTTCTTGACTTCCTGCTCGGTCTCCAGCGGGCGGATGACCACGCGGTCGGCCAGCGGTTTGACATTGATTGCCATGTTGCGTCCTCCTGTGGTCTCGTCGTGAGACCGTGTTAGAACTGTGGGTGCGTCTGTTGTGCCCGCAGCCATTTGCGAAAATGTCAGACGGGCGCACTATTAGCACTCACCTCAAGTGAGTGCTAATAGGTTTGCTCCATTATACGCGAATCAATGGTAAAGATGCAAATTCTTTTGCAGTGCAAACGATATGGGGGCCAGCCCCAGCCCGCTGCGGCCTATCTCATGGTCAGATATAGCGTTGTGCGATCAGCCCATCGAGTTGCGAAGAATGTGCCGCAGCCCCTTGAGGGTCAAAACAGGATCGACCGATTCAATGGCCATCGATCCGGCGGCGATGGTCTCGGCCAATCCCCCAGTGGCGATGACTTTTGGTTTGCCCCCTAATTGGGCCATGATCCGTCGCACGATCTCATCGACCGAGCCGATCGCTCCAAAGAAGAGACCCGAGCGGAGCGCTTCCTCAGTCGTGGTCCCGATCACCGACGGGGGCTCCGCGATCGACACCTTGAATAGCTGCGCCGCTTTCTGGGCGAGCAGGTTTCCCGAGGTCTCGATCCCCGGAGCGATTGATCCTCCGATATAAGCGCCATCCGTTGAAATGACATCGAAGGTCGTGGCGGTGCCGAAGTCGACCACGATTCCCGCCTGCCCGTGCTCGACCCAAAACCCCTCGGCGTTAGCGATGCGGTCGGCCCCGATCTGCTCGGGACGGGGGACATCGAGACGGATCGTCAGCTTGGAGTGATGCGACACCATAATCGGCCTGCGCCCGCACAGCCGTGTCACCGCCTCTTCGATCAACGGTGTCATCATCGGCACGACCGATCCGACCACGCTGCCGGTGATCGTGTCGGGTTTGATCCCCGCATCGGCGAAAACCTGTTTGAACAGCAGCGCCGCTTCATCGAAGGTGCGTGTATGAGTCGACGCGAGACGAAACGAATAGACAAGCTCTTCGCCGGCGAAGAGACCCAAGTGGGTCGTCGTGTTGCCGACATCAATGGCGAGGGTGTGGGGCATCATCGGGGAGTCCAGTCCCGCGAATTGCTAAACGCCTTGCGCGGATTGACTTAACCAAATGACAGGTTATATTTCAAGTGGAACCTGCTTTCATGTCGCCGATAGTAGAATAGAGCCGTATAGAGGTTTGGACTGATTCCTATGGGTGAATTGCAAAAAGAACTCGAATACTTCGAATCTAAGAAGCTCGAGTTGCTCGAGCACTTTGAGCACAAGTACGTGCTGATCAAGAACACACGAATGCACGGCGCGTTTGATTCATTTCAGGCCGCCTATGAGCGCGGCATTGAGTTGTTTGGGAATGTTCCCATGCTCATCAAACGTGTAGAGCGCGACGAATCCGTATTGACATTCCCTGCCCTCACATTGGGTGTTCTTCGTGCCAACGTTTGACAAGTCATTTGGGTTCGACGGGGCAAAGGGGAGAGTGTCCTGGTCTGATGGAATGAGCATCCTCGGGCCGCTGTTGAACGTAGAGATCGGTATACCTCCGCAAGTAGCGAATGCTCTCACTAAACAGGGGGCACCTCTGCCTCAATCCGTTGTCGGAACTGCACTCTTGGATACAGGTGCCGCAGGTTGCGTAATTGATGAGGATGCCGCGCAAAAGCTAGCCCTTCAACCTGTAGGAGCTATTCGCGTCGCTGGCGTCGGCGCCCCCGAGATCCGTCCTTCTTATGCAGTCCGCTTGTATTTCCCCGAACTGATGAATAATTGGTTTGAGCCCGAGGTTGTCACTTCATCAGATCATCTCTTGGGCAAACAGGGAATCTTGGCGTTGATCGGCCGAGATTTTCTCAGACACACAGTGCTCGTCTACAATGGAAAGCTGGGCACGATCACACTTGCTTGGTAGTGTACTACTCTTTGATCGCTGATTTCACTTCAGCAGGAAGAATAACCCCAACACAATAAGCAGTCCATCCACCAGCGTGAGGAAGACGCGCGGGGTTGTGCGCTTCAGGATGCGGTGGCCGATCCAGGTGCCGAATATCATCAGCACCGCGATCGCTGCACCCAGGGGCAGCATGGATTGGTGCAGCAGGCCTAATCCGCCGTAACTGAGCGTCTTGGCTATATGCATGGCAAAAGCGCCGAAGGCGATGGTAGCGACAAACGCCTCCTTGGTTAGTCCTGTTGCCAGAAAAAACGGCACCGCCGCCGGGCCGATGGCCCCCCAGATCGCCGAAAAGAAGCCGACAATCGCGCCCAGCGGGATGAAGATCCAATGCTGTGACGGTCGCACCTGCATCTGCTCGAAGCGCCGCAGAAAAACTGAGGCAATGAGGAAAACGCCGATACTGCGTGTGAGCAATCCTGTCGGTAGACGAACAAAGATGAGCGCGCCCAGGATCGCTCCGGGTATGGCGCCGAGGCAATACTTGAAGGTCAGCGGCCACTTGACGTGTTTGAACAGCAGCAGCACGCGCGAGAGATTTGAGAAGATCAGTCCCAGCGTGATGAGCGGCACCGCCGTGCGCGGCCCGACGATGGCAACCACGATTGGCAGATAGAGAATCCCGCCGCCGAAACCGCAGATCGCCGAAATGATCCCGGCGACACAGGCGCCGGACAGAAGCAAGGGCAGCTCAAACGCCGAGACATCCATCAGGTTCGGAGCGTCGCTTCGCCGGAGAAGACAACAGTGTCCTGCTGACCGTTCCGCACGATCAACGCGCCATTGTCATCAAGATCGACCGCCGTGCCCGTGATCGTGTGATGGCCCTGTTTGATAGCCACTTCTTGACCCAAGAGGACAGAGCGGCGTTTGTATTCGGCGAGGAACGGTGTGATGCCATCCGAGCGAAATCGTATATACAGCGCGTCAAAGTGTTCCAAAAAGGCGCGGTAGAGTGCCATGCGGTCGACCGGCCTGCCCTGCGCCATGGCCAGCGAGATGGCCCGAGCACGGAACTCGTCGGGAAAGTCTTCGGCCGTGTGCGACACGTTGATGCCGGTCCCGCAGACCGCATATTCGACCAGATCGTTTTCCGTCGAAGGTTTTCTCTTGAGGGCGGACACTTCAGTCAGCACACCAAGAACCTTCTTCCCGTCGATCAGTCCGTCATTGGGCCACTTCAGTCCCACCGTGAGGTTCAATTCCTGCTCGACGGTTTGGGCGAATGCCAATGCCGCCAGCAGCGAGAGCCCCGACGCGCGCTGCAATAGTCCCGACGGGCGCAGGATTATCGACGACCAGATGCCCAATCCGGAGGCGGAAAACCATTGGCGCCCCAGGCGTCCCTTGCCGCCGGTCTGTTCTTCGGCGACGACAATCGTTCCTTCGGGCGCTCCGCTGTCGGCCAGTTCGACGGCGCGGGTGTTGGTCGAACGGACCTTCGCATAACAGTGCAGTCCTTTGGCGAAGATTTTCGTCCGCAAACCGGCGAGAATCTCTGTGTCGATCATGCGGTCGGGACGCGCAATCAGTCGCAGTGCGCCATCGGCATCGGGGGCAATGACGTAGCCGTGCCCGGCGAGTTCGTGCAATGCGGCGGACAGGACGTCCGCATCGGCGCCGAGAATCTCCACGAGCTGCAGCGTGGTCAGCGGCCGTGCGTGCAGTGATTCGATAACGCCGATTTGCAAACGTGCCGTCGGCGCGATCTCCGAATTGTTCAAGCCGAACGTCCCCTTTTGAGGGCGATCCACTCCAGCGAAAAGTCGACTGCGGGCGCGGAGTGGGTGATCGCGCCGACCGAAATGAAATCGACCCCGGTACGGGCCATTCGGTCGATGTTGCGTGCGGTGATGTTGCCCGATGCTTCGATGCGGACGCGCGCCTTGTGGGCTGCCTCGAAGCCACGGATCAGTCTGACCGCCTGTCGGAGGCGCTCCGGCGTGAAGTTGTCCAGCAAGAGCCAATCGACACCCGCGAGCAGAGCGATGTCGAGCTGAGCGTGTGAAGTGATCTCACAGATGACGATGCGACGGCTCTTTGCGGAGAGCACGCGCCGAATCGCTTCGGCCAATCCGCCCGCCGCCGCGATGTGGTTGTCCTTGATCATCACCGCGTCGTAGAGTCCGAGCCGGTGATTCAGCGCGCCGCCCGACCTTGCGGCGTGCTTTTCCAACAAGCGCCATCCCGGCGTCGTTTTGCGCGTGTCCAACAGGCGGGCGGTGTTGCGGGGAATCTTCGCCGCCAGCGCATGCGTCGCGGTGGCGATCCCGGACAGATGAGAGAGAAAATTGAGCGCGGTGCGTTCCCCCGTCAGAATCGCGGTGCTCGGCCCGGCCAAAGTTGCGACCGATTCTCCTCGGCGAAACCGTTCACCGTCGCGCCTGCGCCAGTTGACTGTCACGTGTCGATCGAGTTGTCGAAAAACCTCGGCGACCGCATCGCAGCCGTCGAGCACGCCCGCTCGCCGGGCGATAATCCTGGCGCCTCCCGTTTCGCGACCGAAAGCGAGGGCGGCCGTTGTTAGATCGCCCGGTCCGACATCTTCAGCCAGTGCCAATCGCACCAGCGTCCGCGTCTGTCGCCGGTACGCCTGGCGCGAGACGGAAAACAGGTGTCGATCGAGCGTTCGCATCACATGTCCTCGGCCAGCGGCAATGGCTCTCCGAGTTCCCATCCCGGCACGGCATCGACACGTTCCGGTGGAATCGGGGCATCGTTGAGGCGATACCGCCCGACGGCGGCAATCATGGCGGCATTATCGGCGCACAACTCGGGCGCGGGGATGACGGCATTGCGGCCTGTTTGATCGGCCCATCGTTGCACGATACGTCGCAAACGTCGATTGCGCGCGACACCCCCGGCCAGCCCGACCGTCTGAATGTTCAGATCGTCTGCCGCGCGCGACAGATTGTCAGACAGCGCGCCGACTACCGCGGCCTCGAACGAAGCGATCCAATCCGTACGGTCGACGGGAGGAAGCCGCCCTTCCGATCGAGCAGCCCAATCCAGTGCGGCGGCGGTTTTCACCCCCGAAAAAGAGAAGTTATACTCCGGGTCATCGAATCGCGCACGGGGAAACCGGACGGCGACGGGATTGCCATCGTACCCTTCGCGGTCCAACAGCGGGCCGGCGGGGTAGTCGTATCCCAGAAGTTTGCCGACTTTGTCGAGGGCTTCACCGGCGGCGTCATCGACTGTACGGCCGATGCACTGAAACTGCCCTGGTGCGTGAACCGTGACGAGCATCGTATGCCCGCCGGAGGCAATGAGAACAAGATGCGGACAGACGATGTCCGCCTGGGTCATTGCGGGCGTATGCGCGTGACCTTCGAGATGATTGACCGCCATGAGCGGGATAGCGCGTACGCGCGCCGCCGCACGCGCGAACGCAACGCCCACCAACAAACACCCCACCAAACCCGGCCCGGCGGTGACGGCGATACCGGCCAGATCGTCCCAGTTTCGCCCCGATTCCTTCAGCGCGCGCGCGACCACCCCCGGCAGACGGCCCGCGTGCTCGCGCGCCGCCAATTCGGGCACGACACCGCCGTACGCGGCGTGGAGCGTCTGCGAGTAGATGACGTTGGATTCGGTCGCCCCGTCGGGTCCGATCACCGCGGCGGCGGTCTCATCGCAGGATGTTTCAATTCCGAGGACTGGTCCCGGTGGCGCCATGACGTTGCACGGTAACGGAATCGGGCGTGACTTCCAAGACCTCGAAGGGCGCGGAAACATTGACCCATAGCGCCCCGCGTGTCCCGCTGGTATCGCCGCGTCCGGCGGCATAGAAGACCCGCACCGAATCGGCGCGCAGTTGCGACATGTACGAATCGGGGCCGCCGATCGAGACGGCGACCCATGCGGGAGTTACGCTCAGTGCCGTATCACGAACCCCGACAACCGCGACCGGGAGCGAGTCGAACTGCCGCATGACAAATGGCTCGATGCGCCGTGTCGCCTCCACCGAGTCGGGCTCGACGGTCACATTGTACACCGGGAGCGGAGCAACCGCGATGCGTTCATCGATATTGCGAACCCAGACCGCGCTGCCGATCACCGTGAGAGCGACCGAGTCGATCTGCGCCAGTTGCGACCGTGGCCCGTGCAGGCGCACGGTGTCGGGGGTCAATGTCAGCGGGCCGACCGGGATGAACTGTTCGGCGGCGGCGAAACGCTCTGTCGTGTAGACACCGACGGTCTTGCTGCCGACCGAGTCGATCAGCAACGCCCATTCGCCGCGCTGGAGGATGTCGACGACCTCGATGTCTTCGATGCCGAACCGCGGCATGCCTTCGTGCCCCAGCGTGATCGGGTACTCGCCGACCGTCGCCTCAGACATCGAAATCGGCCACGTGCGGTCGCCGCGCCACCAGAGGGCGAACAGACGCTTGCCGTTGCCGCGAACCCGTGCGCCGATGGTCGAGGGCGGGGGCTGCGCGATCGCCAGCGACTCGGGCATCTCGACGTAGTCGAGACGGAAATCGAGCGTGATTTCGTAATCGCGATTGGTGACCGCATGAAACCAGAGCAAAAGCGCCAGTACGACGGCGACAATCTTCAGGCCGAGATTGCGGAGCGCGGTACTGGGCTGGTTGAGTGCCTTTGCCATGGCGGTCAGTCGAGGCGAAACTTCTCGCCCAGGTAGATCTTCCGCGCCTCCGGATCATCGGCCAGGAACTGGGCGGTGCCCTCCTTGAGGATTTCGCCGTCGCACATGATGTACGCGCGGTCGGTGATCGCCAGCGTCTCGCGCACATTGTGGTCGGTAATCAGGATTCCCAGCCCCTTTTCGCGGAGGCGGGCCACGATGCTCTGGATGTCCTCGACGGCGATCGGGTCGATACCGGCGAACGGCTCATCCAGCAACATGAAGCGGGGTCGCAGGGCCAATGCGCGCGCAATCTCGACGCGCCGCCGTTCTCCTCCGGAGAGTTGATACCCCTGGGAACGCGCGACCGCCGCGATGTTCAACTCTTCGAGCAATTCCTCCTGGCGCTGTTTGCGTTCGCTGCGCGACAGGCGCTGCGTTTCCAGCACAACGCGGATGTTGTCGGCGACACTCATCTTGCGAAAGACCGACGGCTCCTGCGGCAAATACCCGATTCCGAGCCGCGCGCGCTTGTACATCGGCAGCCGCGTAATCGTCCGTGTGCCGAGGCAGACCTCTCCCGATTCGGGTTTGATGAAGCCGATGGTCATGTAGAAGGTCGTCGTCTTGCCGGCGCCATTGGGACCCAGCAGTCCGACCACCTCGCCGGTGCGAATCGTGACGGAGACGCCGTTGACCACGCGCCGCCTGCGATACGACTTCATCAGATCGACCGCACTCAACTCAATCGCGGGCTGACCGCGACCGTGATCAATGGCTTCGCTCACACGATCAAAATGGCGCCGCCGCCGCATCGGAGCAAGCGGCAAGCGCAGTCGGCGGTTGTTGCCGCTGAATCAGGCGACACCGTCGGTGACCGGCTCGCCGGAGAGAATGATGTCGGGTTCGGGTTCCTGCGACCGGAACCGGTCCAGTGACGAGGCGCGCCGGACGCATGCAATGGTGCAGCCGAGCTCGCACCCCTTGCGCTGGCGTGAGAAAACACGGGCGTGTTCGCGCGTAAAGGAGAGCAGCGGAATACCGGGCTCGCCGCGCCGCTGGCTGCAGAACGAGACTTTGCCGAATTCGTCGATGTACAGGTATCGCGCACCGGCGCGGCACTTCCAGTCGCTCTGGCCGGTACTGATCATCTCGTGCTCCCAGCCCTCGCCGAAGCTGTGCAATGGCGAGCGGCGACGGTATCCGTTGAGCTCGGTGTACAACTCCTCCAGGTCGCTTTGTTCCAACAGTCCGCGATCGAGCATGCCGTCGTGGCCGTGCAGGAGGCCGACGGTCATGAAGAACCCCAGTTCGCGCACCTCGCGCGCCAACAGCCGGGTCTCGGTGGCCGGACAGGAACCGAGCACAGCATTGATGTTCACGTCAAACCTGGCATACTGCTTCAGCAGCGGCAGCCGCTTGCGCAGCACCGTCATCGACTTTTGGGAGGTGTCGTTGGGGGCGAGATTGTCGACGGAGATCTGCAGGAGTTTGAGCCCGGCGTCGTTGAGCCGTTCGATCCACTCCTGCGTTAAGAGAAAGCCATTGGAAATCGACGTACAGACCATGTCCCGCGCGACCACATGCCGGATGACAGTGTCCAATTCCGGATGTAGCAACGTTTCGCCGCCGGTGAGGGTGATGACCGTCGTGCCCAGGTCGGCCAGGTGATCGATGTATCGCGTGAGCGTTTCGGTCGAGACCGGGGCGGAGTGTTCGTCGTACTCGTTGCAGTAACCGCAACTGAGGTTGCAGCGGCGCGTCACCACCACCTGTGCCAAGACCGGGACATACGGGTTGACGAGCGCACGCAGGCCCCGCCCGACCATGCGGGGGCTGAATGTCTGGTGTCCGAGGAGGGGCATGGGTCTGGGCAAACTGCTGGGAACTGGTGCCTTGGGCATTAAAGTGCCGAACGGGCGACTGGTCAAGCGAAGGAGTTGTGCTTGTCACAAACAAAAACGGGACACACCGCAGTATGTCCCGTGGCATTTTCTTGTCCCGGAGAAATCAAAGTCCGGAGTCCTACTTCTCTTTCTTTTCTTTCTTCTCTTTCTCCTTCTTGCCCTCGGGCTCTTCTTCTTCGCCCTCTTCCATCTTGCGCTCGGTCAGGACTTCGGGAGCGCCGGCAGCCGATTCGGCGGCGGTCGCGGCGGCCGCTTCTTCCGGCGTCGTCTCCTTGACGACGGTCGGCGGCACGACTGAGGCCACTGTCCGCTCCTGCGGGGTGACGATCGTGACGCGCTCGGCTTTCAGGTCGCTGACGTGCATCGCCTCGTGAATGTTCAATGCCGAGACATCGACATCGAAGAAGTCGGGGATATCGACCGGCAGCGCTTCGACTTCAACATCGCGAAGCGCGTGCTGCAAAATTCCGCCGAAGTTCTTGACGCCGTCGGGAACACCGATCAAGTGCACCGGCACCGTCACGCGGAGGCGTTTGTCCGCGTGGATGTGCTGCAAATCGATGTGCAGGATGTCTTCGGTGATGGGATCATGCTGTACCTCTTTGATCAGGGCCAGTTCGGCGCCGTCGCCACCTTCGACTGTCAGATCGACGAGCGAATGTTCCGATGAGGCCTTCTTCAAAAGCAGGGTAATCTCCCGCGCGGGTATGGTGAGCGTCATCGGATCGGTTTTCTCGCCGTAGAGGATGCCGGGTACCGATCCCGTCGCGCGCAGCTTGCGCGCGCCTCCTTTACCGGAGGCGGTGCGGGGACGCGCTGATAACGGTAGTGTCTTCATGTGAATGGGCTCCTGAGTTGGACCTTACGACCGTGCTCGGGTCGGGGTGTGTGTTGGTACGGATGACCGCCGGGTTTGCGTTGGCGGGATTTCTTCGCGTTCTCTCTGTTCATCCCGGTCCGACGCCCCATTGGGTTCCGGGGGGAACAACTGCGAGACCGACTTTTCCTCTGTGATTCGGCCGATGGCCTCAGCGAACAACGCGGCCGTCGAGACGACATCGATGCTCGGGGGCAATTTCCGCGCGCTCGTGTCGATCGTATCCGCCACAACCAGCCGCTCAATCGGCGACTCCGCGATCCGCGTCAGTGCCGGACCCGACAACACCGGATGAGTGCAGCAGGCATAGACGTGCTGGACCCCATGCGCCTTCACCGCCCGGGCGCCCTCCGTCAGTGTCCCGGCGGTGTCGACCATGTCGTCACGCAGAATCACCGACTTGCCCTCGATCTGCCCGATGATGTGCAGGACTTCGGCACGATTGGGCTCCGGACGCCGTTTGTCGATAATGGCCAGACCGCAGGAGAGCGTCTTGGCAAAGGCACGGGCCATCTTGATCGACCCGACATCGGGTGAAACCACGACCGGGTCCTTGATCCCCAGCTTGAGAAAGTAGTCGTTGAACACGATCGCCGAGTAGAGGTGGTCCGACGGTATGTCGAAAAACCCCTGAATCTGCGACGCGTGCAGGTCCATTGTCAGCACGCGGTCGGCGCCAGCGGCGGTGATCAGATTGGCGACCAGCTTGGCGGTGATCGACACGCGGGGCTGGTCTTTGCGGTCGGCGCGCGCGTAGCCGTAGTACGGGATGACCGCCGTGATCCGGCGAGCCGAGGCGCGCCGCGCCGCCTCGATGAGCATCAACAATTCCATCAGGTTTTCGGCAGGCGCATTCGTCGATTGGACGATGAACAGGTCGGAGCCGCGCACATTCTCATCGATCTGCACGAAAACCTCGCCGTCGGAGAAACGCGTCACGGTGCACTTGGTCAGGGGCCGTTCCAAGTGCACAGCGATCTTCTGCGCCAACGGACGGTTTGAATTGCCCGTGATGATTTTCAACTCCAGTGGCATGCGCAAAGCTGACGGACCTCTATGGCAGAATTACAGTTACCGGTTGGCTGGGGCGCCAGGATTCGAACCTGGGAATGCGGGCTCCAAAGGCCCGTGTCTTAGCCGCTTGACGACGCCCCAGAAATACTTCTCAGGCGCCCTGGTACTGGTGGCGGGCCCGGCCGACTATGCCTAATCGTCGCCGGACGCCGAGTCTGGCTTCTCCTTTGAATCGGCCGTAGCCGCGCTGCGCGGCGAACCGGCCGACTTCAATTCGTCCTCGTAGGCGGACAACACCGCTTTCTCAAGCTTCTCGCGCATCTTATTGTTGATCGGGTGGGCGATGTCTTGATGCGTCCCGTCCGAACGTTTCCGCGAGGGCATGGACACAAAGTACCCGTTGGTGCCGTTGATGACCTTCAATCCGCGGATGACAAACTCCTCATCGAATGTAACGTTGGCGAACGCCTTGAGTTTGTCCTCGTTGCGCAGCGTGATGCGGACTTCGGTGATTTCCACGGGCCGCTCCTTGTTGCCTCGTTCGGCCCATCGTCACCCGATGATCAACGCGGAACGGGTCGCGACAGGCCGGGCCACGATCATTCTATCACCCGGTGACAGCCCCATCCCGATTGTTTCGGGATCGGGCGCAAAGTCGAAGATTCCAACGACCGTCGGCCCGCTGCCCGACACCAGCACACAACGCGCCCCCGCATGCGAAAGCTGGGAGCGCCAGCGCTGTACCACTGGGGCCCGGCCGATCACCACCTGCTCCAAGTCGTTGTGGAGACCACCGATGGCGGCGATGAAGCCGTTGCCTGCCAGCCTGGGGAGAGTATCGGTAAAGGGCCGATCACCTGTCAAGCGCAAAGCCCCGTAGACCTCGGCGGCCGACAGCCGCATCGAAGGGCAAACCAGCAGCGCCCACCAGTCGGTCGAGCACTCAACAGGTTCCAAGATTTCACCGCGCCCCCGTCCGCGGGCACACGGCGGTCCCAGAAAGAAGGGGACATCCGACCCCAATTGCGCTGCCCAGTTTGATAGCGTCCGAGCGGTTTCATTAAGTCCCAGCAGCCGGTTGCATGCCGCCAGCGTCGCGGCCGCGTCGGCCGACCCGCCCCCCAGCCCGGCGGCGATCGGGATGCGCTTGATCAAGCCGATGCGCAGGTGCGCGGTCAGGCCGCGCTCACGTTCGACAAGGCGCACCGCGCGGACGATCAGATTCGAATCGTCGCCGGTCAGATCGTGCGTGGGGAAGTCGGGGTCATCAGTCCGCCAACTCAGGGCAATCCCGCCCGAATCGGTCCCTTCAAATTCGAGATCGTCGTAACAATCAATCGCCACGAAGACCGTGTCGATCTCGTGGTAACCGTCGCTGCGTTTGCCAAGCACGCGCAGTCCCAGGTTGATTTTGGCGGGTGCACGGACATGGCAAGTTCGGGCGGGTTGATCAGATGCCAAGGGTCGCCCACCAGAGCGAGGCCAGCTTAAAGTGGACAAAGGGCCCACTGCGGCCTCTGCCCGCCATATTGCCGACATTGTCCACGGTTTCATACCCTGCCAGCAAATCGACGATGATATGCGCGCCCTGCTGTGCGTGAACTCCCAATCCGCAACTGAGCGTGCGTTCGACGGTGCCCGACGGAAAGGGCACGTCTAAGGGGACGCCGGATTGCTGGGGCGTCGTCAGGCGGTCGGCTCCACGGCGCACGTATTCGAACATCCCGACGAAGTCAAAGAGGCCGGACTGGTGCCACCGCGGTCGGATGCTGATCCGGTCGGCATCGGTTCCGAGATTCGAACCGATGCCGATGGCATTGCCGTCGAAGTCATAGTAGTGCAGATAGCGGTTCCACGGACGATTCTGCCCGTAGACAAACGTATTGATCCGCTGATACTCGGCGTTGATCAGCAGGCGGTTGTCGCACGGACGCGGCCACCAGGCCACGCCGGTCAACACGCCGAATTGATGCGGTTCCGTGACAAAGTCGATCTGAAAGTCGTCGATCATCCACTCGCCGTACAGTTCCAGGCCGGACATCGCCCGCCATGAGACCTCGATATTCCATAGTGGATTGTCGTCCTGACCCTGGTTGAGCTGCTCCCAATAGTACGGGAGCAGGGGATTGAGATAGTACCAATCCCAGTGACGGCCCGGCCCGCCGAATACGATCACTTCCGAGAGGGCGAGTTCCAGTCGCGTGTGCGGGCGCCAATTGACGCGATGTGCGGACAGGTATCGATTGACCGGACCCTCCTCATTGGTCGTCATGCCATCCAACCGCGTCGTATGGAATGCATAACTCCAGCGCCCGCCATGATAAACGACCCGCAGTCCATCAAACGGCGGCGAATGATCGGACATGAGCATCGCATCGCGGGGCGAGCGCCCCCAACGCCAGGATTCGCGTCCAAAAGAGATCGCCAAGCGCCCGAAACGCGCACTGATCACTGCCTGATCGACGATCCATGCCGTAAATTTGTTTCTCCAGTATTGGCCGCCGAATAGGGTGCCGAAGCGCCCATCCGAATCCACCCGCAGCCGGGTCCGCGCTGCCAGATGCTTCGTATCAGTGAATGCGGCCGTCACATCGAACCCGACCCGGTTTTTACCATACCCATCCTCGGTGTGGTCGGCGCGCGCTGTAGGACCGGCCCCCAGCCGCACACGTTGGGGAGATTGGATTTCCTCGTGCTCCGCGGCAGCCAGTTCTTCATGAAATTCATCTTGGAGGCGATTCCAAAGGATCGCCTCTCCCGGCGTCAATACCTCCGCGCCATCCGGTAGTTCGGCAATCGCCTCGGCAACGTCCCCGCGTGTGTACGGTCTGGTGTGCAGCAGCAACTCCCCAAAGTGTCCCAAGGTCGACAACTCGAAGACCGCATCATAAACCCAGGAATCCAGCGGTATGTCTTCCAGGCGATTACCCCCGGAATGGGCCACCGCAGGCATCCACACGACGATCGTCCAGACCAGCCAGGACGCACGGATTCTGGGCCTCTGCATGACGCGCAGAGTAGATGTCCCAAACTGCAGGGTCAACGTCAATCCGATTGTGCCTTCGGGTCGGCGGCCGGTCATCTAATCGATTGTCAGAGAACGTCTTGACTGCGGCAGTGTCTCTGCAGAGCCGGGCCGGGATGCCGATACATATAGATGCAGGGCGAACTCATGGTCGAACACAACTACATCGACTTCGGGGACAAGGGGGCGGCCGCCGGCAGCGGCGGCGGGCTGCACAACATCGCCGGCGATGTCCTGGCATCGTTGCGCGAATTCTGCACGACGTGGACACGCGCCGTGCGCACGATTTGTCTGTACCCGCCGACGAATCCGCTTCCCGACGAATTCCGCGAGAAGTTTCACGACGCGCTCACGCGCCATCTCGACGAACAGGGATCATTCACGCTTACGACCTTTGACGGCGGTTTTGCCTACGAGGGTGAGACGGTGTTGGAGGAGAATGCCGGTGAGGAGAGTCTCTCCTTTCTTTTCTTCCGTGACGGCGTACGGGAGATCACCTTTGCCACCGGCGTGTCGCGCGAGGAGACCGACCGTTTCCTCGACGTGCTGGCCAGCGCGTTTGCGGCGGGTTCGGTGTCCGTCGACATGGCGAACGAACTGTGGGAGGCCGGTCTGCCGCACATCAAGCACCGCACGGTCGACCGCATCGTCGAAGGGGCATACATCGAAGCGGCCGATTCACCGACGCTGGAAAACATCCATCGTCGCTTTGTCGATGCCAGCGGCACCGGCGGCGGTGAAACGGCCGATGGCGAGCCCGGCGGCGGGGGGGATGGCGAAGAGGAAGTCGACGAAGGACCATACCAGGGAGTCCAAAGGCAGCGCTTCCAGCACATCGTGCAGGTGTTCGGCGATGTCACCGCGTTAACCGCCGAAGAAAAGTCGCGCGTCGCGATCCTGGCACGGGAGCTCAGGGAGTCTGCTCCGGAAAAGCTGGGTCTGGACGTTCTCCTGGAAATTCTGCGGGCGGCCGAGGACACGCGCGTGGCCGAGGAGACGGTCGCCGTGCTGGAAAGACAGGTCGAACGCTGCGTCGAGAACGCGCGCTGGGATTTGGTGCACGAGATCATCGATGCGCTGCGTACGCTGGAACCGGAGACCGACTCGCATCTGCAGCGACGCATTCGCGAGGCGATCTCCCGGATCTGCCGTCGCGATCACTTCGAGCGGCTGGCCTCGTTTCTCAATGCCAATCCGCAGACCGATCTGGAGGCGATACGCGCGTTGCTGCCGTTGTACGGGTCGCCGGCGATCATGCCGATCACGGCGATGCTGGGCACGCTCGAAGGACGTCCCGCGCGCATGATGGTGTGCGAGTTCCTGAGTAAACAGGGTCGTGATACGATCGATCTGGTCGGCGGATTCATCTACGACAAGCGCTGGTTCGTCGTGCGCAACGTGGCGATGATCCTCGGTGAGATCGGACATGAGCGCGCGTTGACGTTCCTGCGGCGATCGGCCTCCCATGCGGACGCGCGCGTGCGGCTCGAGACCCTGCGCGCGGCAGCAAAGATCGGCGGCAGCAATGCCAATGTGCTGGTCCGTGAGTTTCTCAAAGACGGCGAAGTCGATCTGCGCAAGCGCGCGCTGCGTGTTCTGGGGCAAACAGGGGATCCGGCCGTGCGCGATGAGATCCGAGCGCTGGTGGCCGATGATGACTCGATGCCCGACAAGGACCCGCAGGAGTTGCGCGAGATGTTCGTCGCGCATGTGCGTCTCGGCGGGGAACGCGCCGTCTCCGATCTGGTCGATGTGATCGGGAAGAACCGGCTCTTCGGACGCTCCCGCTGGCAGGCGGTGCGCGTCGCGGCCACACACTCGCTGGCCGATGCGACCGTCTCGCGGGCACGCGAAAAGCTCGAGGAGCTTAGCCACGACCGCAACGAAGCGGTCGCCGCCGCCGCGCGGGCGGCGCTGCAACATTTACGCGCGCCGCAGGCGCATCCCGGCACGCACGACGATGTGTTGGAGGATTTCGAGGAATGAATGAACGGACCGCCGCACGGGGGATGAGCGCCGAAGAACGGGCCGTCCGTCTCTCCGCACTCAAGGCATTCTTCGCCACCTGGCGCGCGGCCGCCGTCTATGATGAAAACAACCATGCCTACCAGTCGCGACGGGGTGAATTGATCCAGGCGCTGGAGGCGACCTTCAACCTGGGCGGCTCGTTCGCCATTCAGTATCAGGACGACTACATATTCGTCAACGGCGAACGCATCAACTACGACCGCGACTTCGGATTCGGACGCTCACTCGCGACGCGCTTCGCCGAGCTGGGGTTGGGCGGCATTACCATCAACCCTGACGCCTCGACGGACCAGGTCGACCGCGCGCTCTTTGCGTTGGCGCAGGCCGACCGCCGCGTCGCCGTACCGTATGACGCGCTCACGGCAATGTGGGAGACGTTGGGAATCAGCGGCATCACGCTGGCTCCGCTGGCGGCCCACACCGCGTCGCGTCAGACCGATGCGGGGGAACAATCCGCAACCAACGCGCGCGTCAAACGGAAACGCCGCGCGCGGGCGCTCTTTGTGCGTTCCGAACGGATCGTCCGTGACTGCTGGGAACGCGTCCGCGACAACCGCTCGTTCGAGGGATCGTCGGTCGAGCGCGTTGTCCACCAACTGATCGACGAGGTGGCGCACGACGAGGACATGCTCCTGGAGTTTTCGACGCTGAAGGACTTCGATGAGTACACGTTCTTCCATTCGGTGAATGTGGCGATCTACTCGATCGCTGTCGGGATGCGCCTGGGGCTCGACCGGACGGCGCTGGCCGATCTGGGAATCGCCGCGCTCCTGCACGACATCGGCAAAGTCAAACTGCCGCGCGATCTGATCAGTAAGCCGTCGGAGTTCGATGACGACGACTGGCTGCAAATGCAGCGGCATCCGATCTTCGGGGCGATGACCATTGCCGCGATGCGTGTCCTCGATGGACAGAGCGGCGCGGCGATCGCCGTCGCATTTGAGCACCACCTGAAGATGGATCTCAGCGGCTACCCGAAATTGACACACCCGCGACCGCTGCATCTGTTCTCGCGCATCGTGACCGTCTGCGACAGCTTCGATGCCATGACATCGGGACGCGTTTACCAACGAGACCGCATTCAGCCCGATGAGGCCATGCGACGCCTGTTGTACCGAGCCAAAGAGTGGTACGATCCGCTCGTCATGAAGGCCTTCGTCAGCGTCGTCGGCGTGTTCCCGGTCGGGAGTCTGGTGCGGCTCTCCGATAACTCGGTGGCTGTCGTCGTTCGCAACGACGGGGTCGATCTGTATTGCCCCGAAGTGATGGTGGTCCGGGATGCCGAACGGCAGCCGTGCAGACGCGAGCTCAAGCTGCACATCGATGCGGCCGATTCGTCATCCGACCGGCTGCACATCATGACCGTGCTGGATCCACACGATGAGGGCATCGACGTGCACGAGTACATTGCCGGCGACGAGACGCCGCTGTTGCCCGAAGACGTCACCACGACCGTCCCGTGACCGGACCGGGTGCTTTTCGATCAGTCCGACACCTTCAGGACGGCCAGAAACGCCTCCGGGGGCACATCGACGTTGCCGACGCGTTTCATGCGTTTCTTTCCGGCCTTTTGTTTTTCCAACAGCTTGCGTTTGCGCGTGACATCGCCCCCGTAGAGTTTGGCGATGACATCCTTGCGCAGCGGCTTGATCGACTCGCGGGCAATCGGTTTTCCCGCGCCGAGCGCCGCCTGGATGACCACCTCGAACTGCTGGCGCGGGATCAGTTCCTTGAGCGTTTCGCACAGTTTGCGCCCCAGCCGATACGCGTTGTCCCGGTGCACGACCGTTGAGAGCGCATCGACCGCCTTGCCCGCCAGGCGAATCTCCAGTTTTTCCAACGGACGGACACGGTACTCCAGAGGATCATAGTCCAGCGAACCGTAACCGCGCGTGATCGACTTGAGCCGGTCGTAGAAATCGAAGAGAATCTCCGCCAACGGCAGATCGAATATCAGACGCGCCCGCTCGCCGGTGATGTATTCGGTCGTCTGGTACTCGCCGCGCTTGCCGTTGGCCAGAGTCATCACAGATCCCAGCGCATCCGCCGGACAGATGATGTGCGCGCGCACATATGGTTCGGCGATCGATTCGTACTCGCCCCGGGGCGGAACAGCGGCGGGATTGTCCACGGTCCTCACGGTACCGTCGTTCATGGTCACATGGTATTCGACATTCGGCACCGTCGCGACGATTGCCTGCCCGAATTCACGGGCGAGACGTTCGCGCACAATCTCCAGGTGCAGCAGCCCCAGAAAGCCGCAGCGGAATCCGAAGCCCAGGGCCAGCGAGCGCTCCGGAACGAACGTCAGCGACGAGTCATTGAGCCGCAGTTTCTCCAGCGCCGTGCGCAGATCGCCGTAACGGTCCACATCGGCGGGAAACAGGCCCGAGAAGACCATCGGCTTGATCGCGCGAAAGCCGGGCAGCCGCTCCGACGCGGGATTCTCGACCGTGGTGATTGTGTCGCCGACGCGCGCCTCGTGGATGTCCTTCATGTGCGCCGTACAGTAGCCGACTTCCCCGGCCGCGATGCGTCCGGTCGGCACATACGCCAACTGCAAAATCCCGACAGCTTCGATTTCGTATTCGCCCTTGTGCGCGAAGAAGCGGATGCGATCGTCCTTCTTGAGTTCGCCATCGACGATGCGCACATACGCGATCGCGCCATGGTAGGTGTCGTAAGTCGAGTCGAAGACCAACGCGCGCAGCGGCGCTTCGGGGTTGCCGCGCGGCGACGGGAATCTCTGGACAATCGCCTCCAACAGCTCTTCGACATTTGTCCCGGCTTTGGCCGACAGCCGGATGACTTCGCCGGGTTCGCAGGAGAGCAGATCGGCCAGCTCGGCACCGTGACGCGCGGCATCGGCCGCCGGCAGATCGATCTTGTTGAGCACCGGGATGATCGTGAGACCCGCTTCGATGGCGAGATAGGCGTTGGCGACCGTCTGCGCCTGAATGCCCTGCGCGGCATCGACCACCAACACGGCTCCCTCGCAGGCCGAGAGGGCGCGCGAGACTTCGTAGTTGAAATCGACATGCCCCGGCGTGTCGATCAGGTTTAAGACGTGCTCTTGTCCGCCGCGTGCTGTGTACCGCATGCGGATCGCGTGCGACTTGATCGTAATGCCGCGTTCACGTTCCAGGTCCATGCTGTCGAGCACCTGTTCGCGCATGCGACGCTGCTCGATCGTTCCGGTCATTTCCAGCAGACGGTCAGCCAGCGTCGATTTGCCGTGATCGATGTGCGCGATGATGGAGAAGTTGCGGATGAACTGCTGGTCCATAGAGTATGCCGTTTCCAACGGCCGCTGCCGCGACCGGCGGCCAATGGTACGGTTTTATCGGGGTTTCGACAAGCCGTGCCCGGAGACGACGACGTGCATGAGCATACACCGGGCCGTCGGGCGGCCCGGTGTCGTGCCACGACAATGCGCATGCGTCTACTGGTTGATCGCCGGTCCGCCGTCGCAGTCGGGCGGCTGAAGCCCCGCGCGGAAGACGTAGTCGATCAGACGCACGACGTCGAAAACGTTGGTGAAGGTGTCGCAGTTGATGTCGGCGTGTTCCACGGGTTCAGGCGGCGCTTCCGCGCGGAAGATATATCCGATCAAACACACGATGTCGAACACATCGACACTGCAGTTGGGCGTCCGGTTGGGTCCCCCGCACAAGTCGCCCTCAAAGTAGTCCTGTTTGACGGTGCAGGAGATCGGACGGGCCGACTGCCCCGCCTTGATGTAATAAATCGTGAGCGTTCCCGACGATCCGACCGGAGTCAGATCCGACGTGCAGATGCGAATGAGCGAGACCAAGCCGACCCCGAATGTGTCGATCACCGTGTCTTTAGGCGGTTCGTATGTCCAACCCAGCGCCAGCAGAAGCGGATCGGACCAGCGGGTCACAATTTCGTCGGCGTCGACCAAGTCACGGATATAAAACACAAAGCAGGTCGCTGCCGGTGGGCACTGCCGCGTGATCACAGCACAAGTCGCGGCGACATTGAAGGAATCGCAGCAATCGGTGTAGAGTCTGGCTTCCAGACACATGTCGCGGTAATTGGGAACGATTAGGGTCACGCTGGAGTCTTCGATCACGCCGCCGGGCAGCAGCGTCTGTCCCAACGTGATCACGTCGATGCGTTCCCAAGTCGGTGTGGCACTGGCAACGCTTTGCCACAGCACCACCGAGTCGACGTTGCAGGCGTCCCCAGCGGGGTTGTTCTGAACCAACCAGCGGACGGTGACCGTGTCGTCCGGCTCGAATCCGCCCTCGGGATCGAAGCCGAGCTTTTGTGTCAGGTATTCGCACGGTCCGGATGGGAAGCAGTGATCGCAGCAGTGCGCGACATGGCGCTGGGAGTCCAGATCGTCAACTTCGCCATCGGCGTTCAAGTCGCGGCAATCGCCCAGCGCGTCATCGTGATCGTCGGGCGTGACGCAATTGTCGCCGTCAACATCGGTCGAGCGCACCGGCACCGTCGTCGAGAATCCACAACCCGTGGTGATCGTCACGTCACAGTCGGGGCAGTCGCCGCCCGCCGCGATGGAGAACATGACCTCGCCGTCGGCATCGCTGGCGACTTCGGCGGGCACGATCGGCCACGAGGGATAGAGCCCGGGCTGCGGCACAAACTCGCTGCCGACACAATCAGAAAAATCCAGTGTGACATCGCTGTAGCCGACCATCGGCATGTTGGATTGGTCTTTGAGATGGACGCTGAAGACTACATCGCCCTTGGGGCAGGCCAGCAGGTAGGGGTCGGTTGTTGTCGCGGTCGCGCAACCGGGTGGCACGCCGATGGTGATGATCCCCTTGGTGAACTCGGGCAAATGGCACGTGCGCGTACCGCACTCGATGAACACGAGATGGTTCGCGGGTGTCACGCAGGCGGTATCAATCTCAAATTGGCCGTTCGTCGCTGTAACATCGAAAGTGAGCAGGACCGATGGAGTACCCGAGCCCGGTGAACCATCCGTCCCAGACGCCATGCACGTTGCGCTTGCTCCATATGCCAGGTATGAGACCGCATCAGGGCTTGAACCCAGGTTCGCCGCAGCGGTCGAGACGGCCCACGATTGCGACACGGGACCGCTGCAGTCATTGGACGCGCTCGGGGTGGTAAAGTACCGACCCGCTCCACTGCCCAGACCCGCCGCTGCCAGCCGTCCCTGCACGGTCAGACTGAAATTGCCGGCAATGAATGCACCGGGCTGAATCGAGCGCAGCTCCAGCGGCACGACAATGGCCTCGATACCCACGCTGTTTGTCACGTAGCCGCCGACCGTCACGGCAGCGGCTCCCGTCGCAACTGTCTTCGACTCGATGACCAGACTATTGCCGACCGAGGGACTACCGGGTTCACATACAGGAGGTATCGTGCCATCGCAGGGCTGACAGGGAGGTGCGCCATTCAAGAAAACTCGCTCGGTCACTAGATCGACATCAATGGCATTGACCACGCCATCGCAATTGAAATCCTCGCGTGCAACCGGGCAGTCGGGGTCGAATGTCGGAGTTCCGCCTCCGAAAGCCACATCGATGACCAAGGCGAGATCAGAAGTTGTAATTCCACCCGAGCCGTCCGGGTTTCCGGGGAACGGGCAGGAGCAGTCGAGGACGGTGATGACGCCCTTGGTGAATTCGGGGGGATGGCAGATGTGAGAGTTGTCGACGAAGACGAGGAAATTGTCCGGCGTGACACAGCACGTGTCGATCTCGAATTGTCCGCTGGCGGCAGAAACATCGAAAGTCAATTGAAAGGATGGTGTTCCCGCTCCGGGCGTTCCATCGGTCCCCGGTGAGAGGAAGTTCTGTTCTCCAACTCCGGCATAAAAGACCGCGTCTGGAGACACGCCGAGGTTGGCGGGACTCGTGGACTCAGACCATGTTTGTGACACCGGCCCGCTGCAAGTCTGAGCCGACGGAATATCGAAGAAACGAATAACTTGATAATCGGGAGGAAACAGCCCGGCGATACGTCCCTGCGGCTGGAAATTCACATTGTCAGAAACGAACGCCCCACCGGTCACCGTGCGCAGTTCCAACGGTAGCACGACAGCTTCGACTGTCACACTATTGGTTAGATATATGCCGACAGTAACCCCAGTTGCGCCGAGGGTCACGGACTTCGATTCGATGACGACACTGTTGCCGGGGGACGGTCCGCCCATGGGGCAATCCTCCGGAACAAATGAGCCGGATCGATCCGGCAGAATCATTCCGGTCACATCCGGATTCTGTGTGACCGGTTCAGGAGAGCCGCGATCAAGGTCTGTGGCGGGATTCTCGGCGGTCACGACGCCATTGTTACCCGATCTGATGTCCGTCGTCAGCATCCCGGAATCCGTTGTGCCGGGCTGAGATGTCTCCGATCCATGCAGATGCGACGTGGCGCACGCAATCGCCGTTCCAACGATGATGACGCGACGCATGTTTCTCGCCATCTTCTCCCTCCTCTGTCAATAGCCCTGCCTGAGTGCCGCCGGACGTATCGGCGACACCTGTGAGTTTGTGAGGCGCTCAAGCGAAGTCGGGTGTACTGACGGAAAGCTTACTGCAGAAAGTATGTGCGATTCGATGGGATTGAAGTCAAGCGGTTAATGATCGGCTCTGGATTGGGCCGATCGCATCAGTTGAGTGAGCGCAATGAAGTCCTCCGGCAACGAGGCGGTCCATTCCATCGCCGTCGCTGTACCCGGGTGGATCAGCGCGAGTGCCCGGGCATGCAGTGCCGGACGATCGATCGCCTCCAGCATCCTACGTCCGAGCAGGCGTCTGTGCGGATCGATGCCGCGCAGATGCTGCGCACCGCCGCCGTAGTCGGTGTCGCCGACGAGAGGGTGCCCCGCCTGCGACAAATGCACACGGATCTGGTGGGTGCGCCCCGTCTGCAGTTTCACTTCGACTAAATCGGCCAGCTCGTATCGCTCCAAAACACGCACATGGGATTTCGCCTCACGTCCCTTGGCAGTCACCGCCATTTTCTTCCGGTCCGACCGGGAACGGCCGATGGGGGCGTCGATCTCGATCGCGCTTTTGCGCAGATGTCCCCAACAGACCGCCCAATAGATGCGCGTGAGCGTCCGACTCCGCAATTGTTCGGCCAGCAGGTGATGTGCGCGTTCATTGCGCGCGACGACCATCAGTCCCGAAGTGCCTTTGTCCAACCGATGGACAATCCCCGGGCGCATTCCCCGATCGCCCGCCACGGGAGTCAGCGTCCCATGTCCGAGCAGTGCATTGACCAGAGTTCCGGTACGGTGGCCGACCGCCGGATGCACGACCATGCCCGCGGGTTTATTGACGACGATGATGTCGTCATCTTCATACACGATGTCGAGCGCGATCTGTTCGGGCTGGGGCGGCACATCGTCGGCATCGGCTCGCATCAGCGTGACGGCAACGCGGTCCCCGTCATGCAGGCGACTGTTGGATTTCACCGCGACTCCGTTGATCAGGAGCGCACCGGCGAGGGCCGCGCGTTGAATCTGCGCGCGCGAGCAATCTGTCAGTCGCCCGGCCAGAAACTTATCGACCCGCTCGCCTTCGTCTGCAGGGTCGGCGTCGAATGCAAATGAGTTATGGTCCGTCTGCAGCGGTGTCACTGACGGAATCCATTGTGGGTGACGGAGAGGAGGTCGGCGTGTCCCGCGCGGCCAATGCTTCGCGTCGTTTGCGCGACAGGCAGACAATCGGATCATACCAAAGAGTCAGCAGCAACAGCACGATGCCGACGCTCACCGCCGAGTCGGCGACGTTAAACGTGGGCCAGCGGTCCATCGGATAGCCGGGATGATGGATGAAGCCGAAATCGAAGGCGGGAATGGTCAGATCGACAAACTCAACGTCGACAAAGTCGGTGACCTCGCCATGGATCGCGCGATCGGCGAGATTGCCCAACGCGCCGCCGAGAATGAGCGCCAGTGCCCAGATCGACAGGCGGCGCGTGTATCCGGCGCGCGCAATCTGCCGGATGATCCAAATGCTCACCAGAATCGCCGCGGCATAGTAGATGCCGACATGGCCCCAACGCAGACCGAATGCGCCGCCCGGATTGCGGACCGAAGTGATGCGCAGCCAGTTGCCGAAGACTCCGACCGAGTCCCCCGGCTCCATGGCCACCCGGATGATCCACTTGGTCAGTTGATCGGCTGTCAGGATGCACGCCGACAAAAGCCACAGCATCCCCGCTGCGTGCCGGGGGATCGGAATTTCCGATGCTGATGGGGAAGTTCGCGAGTGAATGGGGTCGGACAGGATGCGTTCGGACCCCTCCGGCGGGGCCGGGATTGTCCCGCTCATCGGCGTGAAACCATCGCTGTGCACATCCGCTTGGGCATTATCGTCCGGCCTGTTTCTGTTCTTCTTTTTCCTTGCAGGCGATGCAAAAGCGGGCGTGCGGAACTGCTTCCAATCGCGCGTGGGAGATTTCCTTGCCGCAGATTTCACAGTTTCCATACGTGCCATCGGCAATGCGACGCAAGGCCTGATCGAGATGGTAGAGAAAGCGTCCCGATTTCGAGGCGAGATAGAAGGACTTCTCGCGTTCGTTGGCATCGGTGCCCAGGTCGGCCATGTGGTACGCGTGCGTCGACAGATCGCCGGCCGCTTCGGTCTGAGTCGAATTGGCGGTCGATTCCCGCAGGTGGCCGATATCGGCCATGAGTCCCGCCCGACGCTCCAGCAGTAGCTTCTCAAACTTGTCGAGGTCCTTCTTGTTCAATGCATGCTCCTTGTGTCGCCACCGCCCTTCGGGGGTCAGTCGGCGCGGACAATGGTAATAGCTGCCGGCTGGCCGTTCAAGTCTACTTGGTGGGCATCGCCGTTGTCAGCGGCTCCCTCAGCCAGCGTCAATTCAACCGCCAATGTCTCGCTTTTGATCCTGTCTTTGTGCGCGGTGATGCCGGCCAGGGCCGCGGGGGTTGTCCGCACGGTCAGCCGGATCCGGTCGGTCACTTCCAGTCCTATCGCCTTGCGCGTGTTTTGCACGCGGTTGATCAGCTCGCGCGCGTACCCTTCGGCGGTGAGGTCGTCGGTCAGGCGGGTGTCGATCCCGACGATGAGCGATCCGTCCGCCTCGCAATGGTATCCATCGGCAGCGGCGACCCCGATGATCAGGTCTGCGCCTCCCAGCGAGATCGGGGCGCCTTCGACCGTCACAGTTCCCTTCTGCCGACGGCGAAACTCGTTGATGTCGTGATCGGTCCAGGCCGACAGCGCCTGCTGCAGTGCCTTCATGCGCGGGCCGATTTTCTTGCCCAGCGCCGGAAAGTTGGGCTTGATCGTCAATCGCCCGAGAGTTCCCAAGGCGTCGCGCAGCGCGACTTTTTTGACATTCAATTCGGTGGCGATCAGGGCGCGCATCGGCTCGACATCGGCGCCCGACCAGTCCGTCGGCATCACGACCACCGCCTCGGCCAGCGGCTGACGTGTCTTCAGCCGCGCCAGCGTGCGCGCCGTGCGCCCCAAACCGACAATCCGCTGCGCCGCTCCCATGCGTTTCTCAAGCGACAGATCGATGGCCGACCGTTCGGATTTCGGAAAATCGGTCAGATGCACCGAGCGCGGCCAAACGCCGCTGCCGTTTTCCCCTACCAGCCTTCGATAGGAATACTCCGCGTAGAATGGCGCCGCCGGTGCGGCCATTTGCGCGATGGCCAGCAGCGTGCGCGCCAGTGATGCAAAGGCACCGAGCTTGTCATCTCCGGTGCCCGACATCCAGAAGCGGCGTCGATTCAGTCGCACATACCAGTTGGACATGTCATCGACCAGGAAATCGGCAATGCCGCGGACCGCGCGCGTGATGTCGAACCCCTCGTAGGCCTGATCGACGGCCGCGATCACGCTGGCCGTGCGCGATACCAGCCACCGGTCGAATTCGTTCGACGACGCCGGACGTCTCAGAATCTCCGGGGTGTCGATCCGATCGATCCCGGCATACAGCTCATAAAACGACAGCGTATTGTTCCAGGTGTCGAAGAAGCGGTTGCGCACCTCGGTGACGGCGGCGGGATCGAAACGGGTCGGCAGCCACGGCGCCGAAACCGACAATGTGTACCAGCGCAGAGGATCGACGCCGTCACTGTTGATCACATCCCAGGGATCGACGGCATTGCCACGGCTCTTGGACATCTTCTGGCCGCTTTTGTCCAGGATGAAATCGTTGACGAGGCAGCGTCGGTATGACGGCTGTCCGGTCAACAGAACCGCGATGGCATGCAGCGAATAAAACCAGCCGCGTGTCTGGTCGACTCCCTCGCTGATAAAATCGCCGGGGAAGAGACGGTCGAAGTCGTCTTTGTGCTCGAACGGGTAATGCCACTGGGCGAAGGGCATCGCGCCGGAGTCGAACCAGACGTCGATGACTTCGGGCACGCGGCGCATGGCGCCACCGCACTTGCATGTCAGCGTCACGTCATCGACATGCGGCTTGTGCAGGTCGAGCGGGTCGGGGACATGCGATCCGCGCGATTGCAGGTCAGCGACCGATTCAACCGCCGTCGACTCCTTGCATCTCTCGCACACCCAAATCGGCAACGGCGTGCCCCAAAACCGTTCGCGCGAGAGCGCCCAATCGACATTGTTTTCGAGCCACTCGCCGAAACGACCGGTGCCGATCTCCGGCGGGAACCACGCAATCTTGCCGTTGGCTTCCAAAAGTTGTTTGCGAAACTCCGACGTGCGGATGTACCACGAACGGCGCGCGTAATACAGCAAGGGCGTGTCGCAGCGCCAGCAAAAGGGATAGGTGTGTTCGATCTGCCCGGCATCGAAGAGACGGCCCGCATGGCGGATATCCCTGATAATCTGCTTGTCGGCATCCTTGACAAACTGCCCGGCGTACGGTGCGATCCTGTCTTCAAACGTGCCGTCGGGATGTACCGGCTGCAGCAGCGGCAGGCCGTGGCGCCGTCCGATCTCGTAGTCGTCGGCGCCGAAGGCGGGCGCCATGTGCACGATCCCGGTCCCGTCATCGGTCGAGACGAATTCGGCTGGGAGGACGCTGAAGATCCGTTCTTCGGGCTGGTCTGTGAAGAAGTCGAAGATCGGCGAGTACCGTTTGCCGATCAGCTCACGGCCCTGGAATCGTTTGGTGATCTCGAACCCATTCTTCAGCACCGCATCGGCGCGCGCAGCGGCGAGGATGTATTTCTTTCCATCTTTGACGGCCAGCACGTAATCGATCTCTTCGCCGACTGCCAGCGCCGTGTTTGATATCAACGTCCAGGGCGTCGTGGTCCAGACGAGAAACGACGTGTCGGGGTCATCGGCCAACGGCATCGTCACGGTCACCGACGGGTCCTGGACCGTGTCGTATCCCAGCGCCACTTCATGGCTCGACAAGCCCGTGCCACAGCGCGGGCAGTAAGGGACGACCTTGTGGCCCTCGTAGAGCATCCCACGTTGGAAGAATTGCGCGAGAATCCACCAGACCGACTCGATGTACTCGTTGGTGAGAGTGACATACGGGTTGTCCAGGTCGAGCCAGTAGCCGATACGGCGGGTGAGCGCATCCCAGTCCTTCTTATAGGTAAAGACCGACTCGCGGCAGAGGGCATTGAACTTGTCGACTCCGTAGTCGAGAATCTGCTGCTTGGATTTCAGCCCCAGCCGCTTTTCGACTTCGATTTCGACCGGCAGCCCATGCGTGTCCCAGCCGCCTTTGCGGTCGACGCGGAACCCCTTCATGGTCTTGTAGCGGCAGACCAAGTCCTTGATCGTGCGCGAGATGACATGGTGGATGCCGGGTTTCCCGTTGGCGGTCGGCGGTCCCTCGTAGAAGACAAACGGCCGTGCATCTCTACGATTCTCCAACGTGGCCGCGAAGATATTCTCCCGTTCCCAGAATGCGAGAATCTCCTCTTCAAGCGCGCCGTAGGAGATGCGCCGAGATGACGATTCGGCGGGCTTGGACGGCTTGGATGTGGTCGTGCTCATGGGCGTCTCAATCGGATTGAACCCTGCAAAAAAGCGCCGGTCGATCACCGGCGCCAGCATTAGAACAACGCTCGTGACCGACCGTCTACGGTGAGATAATTCGTATGATGATCGCGTCGTGCATGGTCGGCTCGGGCCGGCTAAACGGCTCTGTCAATATATGTCGGACAGCCAGCGGCAGGCAATAGGCCGACGGGTTGTGATTGCCAAGTCTCGGTCGGAAGTACAGATCATGTCATCCTTATGTGGATACGCTGGATCATAATCGTCGCCGCGGCCACGGTCGCCGGGTGGATGGCGTTCGACGGCACTCGTGCGCTGATCGTCGGCGATTATGTGACGCCCAAGTCGGGCCGGTACGCGGGCCAATTGGGCCCGTGGTCAAAGCTTGTTTCGGCGGTCGGGATCGAACCGCGCTCGACGACCATGAAGTCGCTCTTCGCGGTCTTGGGATTCGCGTGGTTGGCCGCTATCGTCTGCTTCGCGCTTAAGCTGCCGTGGGCGCAGACGGCCATGCTGGTCTTCGCAGTCGGATCGCTGTGGTACCTGCCGTTCGGGACGCTGCTGGGGATTGTGCAGATCGTGTTGCTGTTGGTGTCACGAATGCGCGGCGGTATCTGACCTCGATATGATATCACGGCCCCAAGGCCCGTGAGGGCAGAACTTCAGATCTGCCGGTCTGACGAATCGGCCCCCTACGGCAGCCGTTTGACGAATTCCCCGATCAGGTTCGACAGGATCGGCTCGGCTTTGCCGGCGACACCGACAATGGTCTGATGGTTCATCGGATGCAGGTTGTCGGGCAGTCCCATGTCGGTGATGATCGAGAAGCCCGCGACGCGCGTGCCCTGCTGCCGTGCGACTAAAACTTCCGGCACCGTGGACATGCCGACCACATCGGCGCCCATAATGCGCAGCATGCGATACTCAGCGGCCGTCTCGAGGTTCGGCCCGGCGACCGCGACGTAGACGCCTTTCTTCAGCGGAATCTTCAAATCGAGCGCACACTGTTCCGCCAGCCGGATGAGTGCGGGATCGTAGCACTCGAACATATCGGGGAATCGCGGGCCGAAGTCGTCGAGATTGGGGCCAATCAGCGGATTGCCGCCAATGAAATTGATGTGATCGGTGATCGCCATGATGTCACCGGCGGTGAACAACGGATTCATGCCGCCGCAGGCGTTGGAAACAATCAACACCTTGACTCCGAGCTTGTGCATCACGCGCACCGGCAAGGTGATCTGCTGCCAGGAGTACCCTTCGTAGTAGTGGAATCGCCCCTGCATTGCCACCACCGACTTGCCGCCGAGTTTGCCGAACAACAGACGCCCCGCATGCGACTCGACGGTCGAGCGTGGAAAATGCTCGATGGTTTCATATCCAATCGACTGCTCGACGGCGATTCCCTTGCCGAGCTGCCCCAAACCCGTGCCCAGGATGATGCCGACCGACGGTTTCGCGTCAGTCTGCTTGCGGATGGAGGCAGTCGCCCCGTCGATTTGTGCGCGCCAGTCGGCCATGGTCGTCTCCGTTGAGTCGAGAAGTTTTAGTCCGATCGTGCGGGGCGAATATGGGGGGGCGGTGGCGACAAGAAAAGCGGGTTTGGAGATTGAATTGGCAACTCGCAGGGACACCCCCTCACTTCGTTCGGGACCAGCCGGGCGCCGTGCCCTTCCAGAGCATGAGATCAATGCCGTTCGCCGAAGATGGCACGGCCGATGCGCAGCATCGTCGAGCCCTCGGCCAGCGCGATGCGCCAGTCGCCGCTCATCCCCATCGAGCAGTGGAGCATCGCGCCGAATCCGAGGTCGATCCGGGCGAGGCGGTCAAATGCGCTTCGCAACGTGCGGAATGAACGCGCGATGGGGGCGGTCTCATCGACGAACGGGCCGATGGTCATCAGGCCACGGATTCGTAGGTGTCGCAGACCGACGACGTGGCCGACGAGATCATCGAGCGATTCCGGTCGACAGCCGGATTTTTGCCGCTCGCCGGTTGTGTTGACCTCGATGAGGACGTCCTGGGTCTTGCCGGCCGCGTCACTGCGGTGCTCGATGGCATCGGCGAGTTCCCCGCGATCGACCGACTGGATCAGATCAAAGAGCGCGACCGCATCCCTGGTCTTATTGGTCTGAAGATGTCCGATCAGATGCCAGGTTGGCGCAGCATCGGCCCTGACTTGCGAAATCTTGACTTTGGCTTCCTGGACACGGTTCTCGCCCAAATCAGTGAGACCCGCCGCGATTGCTGACGCGATGGCCTCGGGCGGAACTGTTTTGGTGACGGCCACCAATGTCACCGAATGGCGCTCCCGCCCGAGCACAGTCAGTTCCGCGTTGAGCGCGTCTTCGAATTGACGGATGTTCTGGGTGATTGGCGATGGCTGAGTCATTATTCGAAGGTAATCACCCTTTGGTGCTCAAAAAAGCAGGGGCGCATAGCCATGCGCCCCTACATCCGAAGCCGGAATAATCGAACCTAATTCTCGAGACGTCCGCCGAGATAACGATTCAGAAACTTCTCCGAACGGCCGTAGAAGTCCAGGCGGTTCTCCGGCCGGGCGAAGCCGTGGCCCTCATCGGGATACACGACGTATTCGACATACTGCTCGTTGGCCTTGAGCGCCGCCACGATCTGCTCGGACTCCGCCTGTTTGACACGCGGATCGTTGGCGCCCTGCCCGATCAAGAGCGGGATTCGTATCTTGTCCGCCGAAAACAGCGGTGAACGCTCTTTAAGCATCTCTTCTTCTGTGGTTGGGTCGCCGACACGGTGGTACATCAGTTTAATCATGGGCTCCCAGTAGGGTGGAATCGAGGCCAACAATGTCATGATGTTCGAAGGTCCGACAATGTCCACTCCGCACGAGTACAGTTCCGGCGTAAATGCGGCGCCGGCCAGGCAGGCATAGCCGCCGTAGGATCCGCCGTATATCGCGACTTTCTCAGGGTCGGCGTATCCCTGTTCGTTGGCCCACAGCACCGCGTCGGTCAAGTCATTCTGCATGGCGCGGCCCCATTCCTTGTTGGCCGCGTTGACAAAGTCTTTGCCGAATCCGGTCGAACCGCGAAAGTTGACCTGCAACACGGCCCAACCGCGATTGGCCATCCATTGCGCCTCGGGATCGTATCCCCAGGCATCACGCGCCCACGGGCCGCCGTGCACGTTGAGCACCATCGGCAGATTCCGGGATTCGACTCCGACCGGCAAGGTCAGATAAGCCGGAAGGATCAGTCCGTCACGTGCTTGTATCTCGACGAACTTCATGGGGGCCAGCGTGTACCGATCCAGTTCGGGACGTGTCGAGAACAGCAAGGTCCCCTTCTTCGCATCGCGGCTGTAGGCGTAGTAGCGCGTTGAAAAGGTGTCTCCGGAGAACGCCAACAGCCAGTTGCGGTCGGCACGATCTCGGCTGACGACGCTGAACTCACCATCGGCCAGGGTGCGGATCGCTTCGAAATCGGCGGCCACCGTATCATCGAGGGGCTGCCAGCGGGCACGGTCGTAATTGTACGAGACCGCCTCGACTTTGTACGTGTTCGGGCTGATCATCACCTCTGCCAGATCGGTGCGATCATCTTCGGCGAGGACTGACTCTTCACCGGAGGTGACATTAACCACTTTAAGTCGTGTCACGTTCGCGCCGCGCGAATCGCCGATGTACATCCCGGTTCCGTCGGCGGTGAATCCGTATGGTGTCCCGTCCTCATTGGGATCCCACTCGATGAGCGAACGAAAGTCGTCCATTTCGGATTCCCGAACCAAGAGCGAGAAACCACCGTCGGGCAGCGAGGCGAATGCGCCCCGCACTTTGAACTTGTTGTCGGGAACCCAGCCGACGATATCCCCGCGGTTTTCACCGACGATCTTCGTCTCGCCCGTGACGAGGTTCAGATTGTACAGATCCATCAGCCGGATGTCGCGCCGGTTCATTTGAAACAGCACATCATCGGGATAATTCGGATCCAGCGCGACCGGAGTTGCTTGTACGCTGTCGAACGGCGTCAGGTCGCGTTCGGTGTCGTCGGTGAGATTGACCGCGTAGATGCGCCAGTTCTCATCGCCGCCCTTGTCTTGCATGTACAAAAGGTGCTTGTCATCGTACGCCCAGAAGTGAATGCGGATTCCGCGCAATGTGTCGTTGGTGACCACGCGGTCGTCTTCACGGCCGATGGTCTTGACCCAGACATTGAGCACGCCGTCTCTCGGCGCCAGATACGACATACGGGTGCCGTCGGGGGAGATCCGCGCTTGCGCACGAACGGGATTGCCGAACAGCAATTCGCGCGGGATCAGGGCCGGCAGCTCGGCGAAGGCCGGCCCGGAAACGAGCAGGGCCACTCCCAGGATCGTCAAGGCGCCCCACCATCGTTTCGAGATCATACTGACGTTCATTGACACTCCTTCCCGGACATAAATGAGGTCATCTGTCATCGCTGATCCGATTGCTCAGCAGACGAAGCACCGGCAGTACTGGTCGCATCGTTTCGACGAGCGGGCCGGTCCCCTGACTGCCAACGACGCGTCCCGTCGGCGTCCCCGATCCAAACCTGCATCACCGGATGGAATAATAATTCATCGGGGACCAGAGGTGGACGATGCAGCACTATTTTTTTACCGCAATCTTGAAAATTTTTGAAAAGCTCAACGCTCCGGTGCTGTACACGCGGCAAATGTACACGCCATCCGCAACAATATCGTCGCTATCGCTGTGGCCGTCCCATTCGACGAACTCCGCGCCGGGGCCATAGCTGGACTTCGGCAAATCAAGGTCGATGACATGTGCGCCACCCATGTCGTAGAGGGATGCCTTCAGCTCCGTCGCATCGTCCAACTCAAAGTTCATGCGCACGACTTCGCTTTTCGGATTGAACGGATTGGGGATGACCGGCGCAGTGACCGGCGATTTGACGATCAACGTCGTCGGGACCGTAAACATCGAAGGTGGATCGTCGGCGCCGTTGATGACGATGTTCCCGGCGTAAGTGCCCAGCAGGCGGTCGCCGACCGTCGCGGTCACTTCGAGACTTGCCTGGCCCTGCGCCGGGACCGTTCCGGATGCCGGGAGCACGTCGGCGAAATTCGGGATCATGTCGACGGAGTACCCGATCGGTTTTTCAGTGTCGTTGATGAGGGTCAGACTCTTGCTCGCCGGATCGGCCCCGCCTTCTGTTCCGGTGAATTGCAGGACAGTCGGCGAAACGCGAAACGTTCCCGCGTTGTAAACCCCGCGCGCATTCTGCACTGATGCGACCATCCCCTCCATGCTGGTCGCGCCGATGATCGCAAACGCGACCGTCACCGACGCATTGTTGGCCAGCGTGAACGGTCCTGCGGCGATCAGGTGCGAGCCGTCGCCCTCCTGTGGCGGTTCGGTCTGGAGGAATCCGCCCGACATGGCGGACCATTTTTCTGCGTTGGTGAAGCCGTTGAGATCGAACAATTCGGTCAAATTGTCCAGGTATCGGTACGACGAAGTTCCCGAGGGACTGATGACCGCCAGACCGCGAAACTGTGTTTCGTCGCGATGCCGCATGTACCCCAAGCCCTCGGATTCGACATACCCGCCGCCGTCGCGCGAGGCGACCGCCCCGGTCCAGGGGAAGTCCCAGTCGAAGTACAAACCTGCCCGTAGCCCGTTGAGCGTCGCCCCAGAACGATTGGTGATCGTGTATTCGGCGATGCAGTAGTCATCGGCCGCGGGATCGTCGTCGACCAGCGTGCGCTGTTCGATGAACAGGCCGATCGGCATCTCCGCGTAGCGGTCGGTAAACGCCGAGCGCGTCTCCTCAGCATAGCGCTGGCCCGGCTCGCGTATGTCGAAGTAGCCACCGGCGTCGACGTCGAAATCGACATCGGGAAACGTCGCCTCGTCGCGTGCATTGTCGGAGACATGAGTGGCGTTGGTGCCCACCAGGAAGGCGCCTTCAAACAGAGATTGTGTCGGATCGCCTCCGTAGAGGAAACCGACACCCTCGGAGCCATGCGGCGAGAGGGCGTCGGGCTGCAGCCCAAAGGTGCCGAAGGCGGACACACTCAGTTCGAAATTGCCCGCATCGTGCGTGAAGACTTCGACGGTGTGCGCGGGTCCGATCTGAATCGCACCCGGCCAGGTCTTCTGATACCCGCCGCCGGCGGTCATCTCGAACCGCACGGGGTAGCGTTCCCCCGACAGCACACTCGCATCCACTGATACCTGGAACGGGTCATCGCTGTTTCGGGCGGAGTCGCCATCGTTGGGCATGTCGGCGAACGATGCGGTCCCGGAGAGTACGGTCACCAGCGGGCTCTGCGAGATGATTTCGACCGCCACGCCGCTTGCCGGAGCACCGACATTGCAGAGCGTCAGAACGATGTCGGCGCCAGCGCCGGGCGCCGGCCGTACGTAATCGTCGCGCTTGATAAACAGCGAGGGCTGCGTGTTCGGCGGGAGCATGTCCTTTGCTGCCAGCAAATCGATGATGCCGCGCCCGTAGAGATTGTCTTCCCCGTCCTGTCCCAAGTCGCGAGCGGAGTTGTACAGCGCCCGTTTGAGCTCATCGACCGTGGCGTTGGGGTTGATTTCCGCCAGCAAAGCGATTGCACCGGCGACATGCGGTGTCGCGAAGGATGATCCCGTGGCCGTCCCGGCCTGAATGGGCTCGACAATGTTGTTGGGTTTGATCGAACGAACACCGACCCCCGGCGCGACGACTTCGGGCTTGAATGTCATGTTGTCGCACCCCGACGGTCCCTGCGACGACTGCGGGTGAATGGGCGGGTTCTCCTGGTCGGTGCGTGTATCGACCATGCCGACCGACATCGTGTTGACATCGGAGGTGATGCGATTGGCTGGGTTCCAGGCGCGGTCGGAATACTGGACCGCAGGATTCCAATTGCCGACGGCGAAGACCATTGCTGCTCCGGTGGCTTCAATGTTGTCGACAGCGCTCCAGAACACATTGGAACAGCCGAAGGCCGGGTTCTCTACACCCCCCCAGGGATTGGCGATCGCATGAGGGACGTCGGCTTCGGTGTTGGGATTGCCATCGGGCTCGGCCAGCCATTGAAACGACTCGAAGAGATTCCCGCAGAACAACAGATCGGTGGTGGGGCAGGGGATATCGATGGCGGCCGCGGACATCCATTGACAGTCGGGGCAAACGCCGATCGTATACTCCGGCAGCGTCGGCCCAAGATCCGGAACGACGCCGACCATGATGCCCATGACCTGAGTGCCATGAGTTGTGCCGCTGCCGGAAAAGCTGCGCGGTGTGACCGAACCGTAAATCGGATCAAACCACGACTCCTTCGCCGAGTATCCGTTGTTGCCGCGCCACTTGTCTTCGAGCATGAAATGATCGCCGTCGACGCCGGTATCCAATGAGCCCACGAGACGGCCCTTTCCGGTGATCCCCATTTCCCAGAGTTGATCGGCCCTGATGGCGAGCAATCCCGGCGAGGCATTGATCTGGCCGCTCGCATCGGCGGGCGCCACGTCACGCTGGGTCGTTTCCAATGCCAGGGGCTGAATGAGCCCGGTCTCCGGGTAGAGCATCACTTCTTCGACGTCGGCGCGGTCGGCGATCTCCGCGATCGCCGATGGCGTGGCGGCCGCGGTCACGATGTTGTCGATCCAAAACGTTTTCACTTCACTGACACGGTCATCGAAGTAGGCGGTATTCAACTCTCGTACCAGCGGAGTCTGCGTCACCGTGGCGATGTTTCGCAACGTCTCGACCGCCGCCTTGTGCCGATCGGCACGGAGCGGATAACGCGTATCGACCTGCCGTTTGAGCGCGCCGGGCGGCAACGCGCCACGGACGCGTATCACGATTGGCAGCCGTTCCTCGACCGCAGCGGTCTTCAGCCGCGCCTCCAATTCCGGCTGTAAGAGACCCGCGCCGGCATCGGCGGCCAACAAGAGCAGGACTGCGGCACATGCGACACTGACCCATCCCTGATGCATCCGACTCATCATGATATTCTCCCGAATTGTTGCAACAACGACGCTAAGCGCAACTGCCCAGCGCCGCCTTGTTTGGTGCTGATGGATAACGGGTTACTGCGTAGCCCCCCGAAGAGTCGCGATGGCTCGGCGGAATGCCGTCCTTTCCTCATATATCGTCAGATCGGCTCAAGCGGACCAGCAGGGCAGGTGAAGTCGGGAGGCCGACTGTCGTCATTGATAACCTGAGCGCCGCAGGCCAGTTCCCGGGGCGGTCGCCCAAAATAGCACACCAATGCCACCGTGCCAATGACTTCGTCGGCCGGGATTCGGTTGGATTCGCGCCGTGTCCGGGGATATGTTGGCCCGGACCGTTTTCGCCACGCTATCGGATTGTCGGCAGTCTCGAGGCGGTCGTCGGCAACGGACTATTGCCAGCAGGAGGGACTTCGTGCCAGCCAAAAAGAGCGGAGTACGGGCGGTGACTATCGAGGATTTGACACGCATCAAATTCGTCCGCTCGCCGGCACTATCGCCGGACGAGACGGAGATCTGCTGCGTCGTCGAGACGATCCCCGACGACCGCAAGGAATACCGATCGCACCTGTGGCGATGCAATGCCGATGGATCGGCCCTGCGACAGCTCACCTTCGGCAAGCGCAGCGATTCCTCGCCGGTCTACTCACCGGACGGGCGCTGGATTGTCTTCGTGTCCAAACGCGGCGATCACCCCGGCATCCACTTGCTACCGTCCGACGGCGGCGAGGCCAAGCCGTTGGTCGAGAAGGACGGCACATTTAGTTTCGTTTCGTTTTCCCCGGATTCCCAGACCATTGTTTGCCTGTTTCGGGCGAATGACCCGATACCCGGCGCGGAGAAAAAGCCGGACAAGAAGTCCGATCCCGATGCCAAGCCGCCCAAGCGCGAAGCCCCGATCGCGCGGCACATAACGCGACTGGCCTATCGCGAAGACGGCGTCGGGTTTTATCCGAAAGATCAGTGGCATGTTTGGGCGTTTGATGTGGCCGCTGGCGCGGGACGGCAACTCACCAAGGGACGGTTTAGCGAGGCGTGGCCGATTGTCTCGCCCAATGGCAGGGATGTGCTGTTTGTCTCCAACCACCGCCCCGATCCCGACCGCGATCCGTATCGGCATGATCTGTTCGTCGTGCCGCTCAAGGGCGGGGCCATGCGCCGCATACCGACGCCCGAAGGGCCGATCGAAGCGCCGTCGTACTCTCGCGACGGCAAACTGATCGCATACCTGGGCCACTCGCAGCCCGATGCGCCGTGGGGCGTCGTGCCCTATCACCTGTGGGTCGTCGGCGCCAATGGCACGCCAAGAGCGTGCGATATCACGCCAACTTTCGATCGCGAAAGCTACGACCTGACAATCTCGGATACCGGTGAGGGTTTCGGGATCATTCGTCCGGAGTGGTCGCACGACAGCAAATCGCTTCTGTACATCGTCACCGACACGGGTTCGACGCTCTTGTTTCGCGTGTCCGCAAAAGGCGGTGATCCCAAGCCGGTCGCGCGCGGTCAGTGGCATATTCAATCGGCGACGTTCGGCAAGAAGGGCAAACGTGCCGCGCTTCTTTTTGGCAATGCCGCCGCACCGGCGGAAATCGGCACGCTCGAACTGGGGACGTCGGCGGCGACGCCCACACGAATCACCGGATTCAATCATGATTGGCTCAAGACGGTGCATATCGCCAGACCCCAGGAAGTGTGGTTCAAGTCGACCAATGACATGCGCATTCAGGGCTGGGTGCTCAAGCCGTACCGCTTCAAGACCGGCCGGCGCTACCCCGCGATCCTCGAAATCCATGGCGGGCCGCGCACGCAGTACGGACACACCTTCTTCCATGAGATGCAGATGCTCGCCGGACAGGGGTATGTCGTTTTCTACACCAACCCGCGCGGATCGCAGGGACGCGGCAGCGACTTCACCGCGTCGATCGTCAAAGGGTGGGGCACGGTCGACTACGAAGACTGCATGGCGGCGACCGACTGGCTGGAGAAACAGCCGTATGTCGACCGCAAGCGCATCGGCGTCACCGGCGGCTCGTACGGCGGATACATGACCAACTGGCTGGTGACGCACACGAATCGCTACAAGGCCGCGGTCACGCAGCGCTCGGTCGTTTCACTCGTGTCATTCTTCGGGTCGTCCGACTTCGGGTACTTGTGGAAGAAGGAGTTCGGCTATCACCCGTGGGAGAACAAGGCCGAACTGGAGCGCATGTCGCCGATCACGTACGCAGAGAACATCCGCACCCCGCTTCTGATCATCCATAACGAGCACGACATGCGCTGCGACATCGAGCAGGCGGAGCAACTATTCGCGATGCTCAAGATGCTGCGGCGCAAGGTCGAGTTTGTCCGCTTCCCAGAGGAACCGCACGGCCTCTCGCGCCACGGCCGCCCCGACCGGCGGCTGGCGCGACTCTCGCATATACTGCGCTGGTTTGATCAGTACTTGAGAGGGAAGAAGATGAGGGTGGGATAGGGTGTGATGGGCTAGTCGGCATGCAAGTTCGGCTCTTAACTGGTATTGTGTATCTGCTCGCTTGCCACATTGCAACCGCGAGCGAAACCGATCGTGATTCAAATAAGGGCACATCGTCAGTCATTCGCACCTTCCCGCTCGAAGGCGCGCACATTTGGCAGACTGCGTTGACGGACAGCACAATCGCATTTGTCCTGCATAAACGCGATAGCTCCGTAGTTTGTGTCTTCGGTTTGGACGGTCAATTGCGATTCCGCTGGGCGCAATCAGATTCAGTCAATACACAGATTCAGTATGTCTCGCTCTGTCGGAGGGCGTCGAGTCTTATTGTCTGTCAACTGCGTGGTATCGAGAGTTACGTATCGAGAGTGTTTACCACGGGTGGTTCAGCATTATTCTCCGTCAGCGGACAGGGAGGCCTTCTGTCGTCTCCTGACGGCCGGTACTTCGCCGCTACAGCACCAGCCGATGCGTTTGAACCGTTCCGCATCTACAATCGCACGGGGCAAATCACTCTGGAGCACACGGCATGGGGGCTTTGCGGCTGGACATGCGCATTTATTGACGATTCGTTGCTTGCTCTGGTTCCCAATGGATCGGATACCATCACTTGCATTGATGCACGGAATGGAAAAACACTATGGAATTCAGTACTGAATCTCCAGGAGGATCAGTCCCCGGTGGCAGTCCAGGTCTCGCTTGATCCTCCCGCGATCCTCCTGAACAACTCCGACGGAGCGTGCGCGGTCGACTTTGACGGTCAGCAACTCTGGAATCGTCAATTTGACGGCAAGCTCAGGGCGCTGGTTGTCGACCCGATCCGACAGCGATTGATTGCACAATTATTCGATATTAAAGGTGGCTACGGCTTGATGTGGGCAATCGCAATCACTGACGGCTCCGACTCGTCCGAGCCTCTTCGGCTTGCGCGAGAAGAGACAGTGTCGGCACTGGGTGCAAATCACTTCCACTTCTTAGATGACCTCTTGCTACTACATGGACCGACGAATACATCACCAGTGATTAGGTATCATTGGAAAGAGTTCTGGACTTCGTTTTTCCTCTATGATGATGAGCAGATGCAATTCAGACGATTGGGACGCCGTCTCGGACGGTACTACCCAATCAGAATGGACGGGAACGGAAGCGCATACTTGCACGTCGCGCCGGCAGGCGAAGCATCAATCGTAACTCTTTCGGACTCTGAGATCGCGGAATAATCGCGACGGTTGGCCCGGACTCTCGGTCCGGGTTTCAGCCGGAGTCCGCGGCCGTCAAACCTTCCCCCAGCCGGGCAGTTTGCTCGCTTGCTTAAACCACGAGGCAAGCTGGTCCTCGTCAAGCGTGTCACCCTCGTGAATATGGAAGTAACGCGCATCGGGGTCTTTGGAATCGACCGGCGGCATGGGTTTGAGGGACTTGCCTTGGAGGAATGCCACCTTGATGTACTTCGTGAAGCAATGAAAGGCGACGAACCAGCCCTTGCCCTCGATGCCGTAAAACGGTGAATTCCAACGGACCGCCTTGCGCACATTCGGCACCGCGCGCACCATCAGCGCATCCAGACGCCGCCCGACATCCCGTTTCCAGCCCGGCATCGCTTTGATGTATGCCTGCACCGGCCCGTCGCCGTCGCCCTTGGCGATCTGCGGATTGCCGCCGGAGAGGAGCTTCGGCTTCGTCGCAACGCGCTTCGTTTTGCGCTTCGATGTAACTTTGGCAGACTTCGTCGGTTTTTTGCCGGCCATCGTGCTTGCCTCTACTTGTCACTGTGAGCGTATCAAACCCCGTCGGGGATCTCCGGCTCGACCAGTTTCGCCAAAAGTTCCAGCGACTCCTGCCAGCCGAGATAGCACGCCTCCGGAGGGATCATCTCTGGGACGTTTTCCTGGACGATATGCACCTCCGTGCCGCAGGAGACTTTGGTCAATGTGTAGTTCGTGCGAATTTCGCCGGGGAGATTGGGATCGTCAAACACGTCGGTCGCAACAATGCGCTCCCCCGGCACAAGCTCCAGATACTTTCCGCCGAACGCGTGGCTTTTGCCCGTGGAGAAATTCGTAAACGACATCTTGTAAGTGCCGCCCACCTTCGCATCGAGCTGATGGACCGTGCAGGTGAAGCCGTGCGGCGGGAGCCATTTGCAATTCGCAGCGGGGTCGAGGATCGCCTTGTAGACACGCATGGGCGGTGCTTTGAGCACCCGGTGCAGCCGGATCGTGTTCGTTGCCACGGTTGGTCTCCCTGGAGAATTTGTGTTGTTGTAAAGCTCGTCCTATCCACTCGCCATTATTCTGTCAGACCATCCAGTATGTCTACGGATTTGCCGGGCATTCGGTCACAGGCAGGCTCAGCAGAAGCTTCGCCCTCCCATACATGGCACAAGGCGTCGAGACGTCTGCCGGGTCACATGGGAATTGCCGATTCTCATTCTGTCAGCCGCTCTTGTGCGTTTTCTCTGAGGAATTGTGGGTAATCGCCTCTCGAAGCAATGCCTTGAATGCCGTCTTGTCAATCTTGTCGCCCTCAAAAACGTCGATGGCGCGGCGCGTGTTCCCTTCGAGACTGGAATTGAACAGCCGCGAGGGATCCGCCAGTGCGGCGCCTTTGGCGAATGTAAGCTTCACCTTGTCCTTATAGGTTTCGCCGGTGCAGATGATCCCGTTGAGTGACCACACCGGAACCCCGCGCATCGCATTTGACGGCTTGCGCCATTTGATCTCTTCGACAATGTCGGGATCTACCTGCCTGATCAGTGTGCGCACCGAAGCGAAGGACTTCTGCCGCCAGTCGTCTGCTCCCTTTGTCTTGGCGGCTTTCAGCTTTGGGGAGGTTCTCTTTGTGTTCATCGCGCGCACTCCGGGATGGATTCGAAAGCTCCTCCGGATCATGGTCCGGTTTCCTCAGGTTGAATGCACAGCCGAACGCCCAAGTCAATCACCTTAAATCATGTTTTGATTCCGGCTTCGTGCGCACTCATTTTTAGCGCCCCGACGGCGTCACCCGGGGCGGGTGATGCCGCATTAGTGCAACAATCATGCGAGACCATCCATGCCACTCCGTGCTGTCCGGGCCGAGCTAAGGACCCTTGGGAATCAAAAGAAAGCCGACTTCCTTAGGGGATACTTCCTGCCGCCCAAGCCCGGGTATCGCCGGAATGATCGGTTTCGCGGGGTTCGTGTGCCGGTCACCCGCAAGCTGGCGCGCCAGTACCGCGACTTGCCGCTTCGCGAGGTGATTTCCCTGCTGGCGTCGACGTACCATGAAGACCGATTGCTGGCGCTCATCATCCTGACCGATCAATTCAAACGCGGCGACAAGGCGACTCAACGGCAAATCTACGACCTGTATCTCAATCACCGACGGCACATCAACAACTGGGATTTGGTCGATGCCTCGGCGCATTTGATCCTGGGGCCGTACTTAAACGACCGCAGCCGTGGCCCGTTGATGAAGCTGTCGCGTTCCGCAAGTCTCTGGGATCGGCGCATGGCGGTTCTCGCTTCGTATCATTTTATCAAACAGGGCGATTTTGCATCGACGCTCGCGCTCGCGAAGATCCTGCTGCATGACGAGGAAGACCTGGTGCAAAAAGCGGTGGGCTGGATGCTCCGCGAGATCGGCAACCGCGACCGTGCCACCGAGGAGGAGTTTTTGCGGGCGTTTTACAAAGAGATGCCGCGCACGATGCTGCGGTATGCGATCGAGAAGTTTCCCGCGAAGCGGCGCAAGGCGTACCTGGAGGGGAGAGTTTGATATCGACCCGGTGCGCCGCGCTGTCTCCCGACGGTCAACCCGAAGGCTGACCCGCACACCAATGGACGCGCGGACGGGGCTTGGCGCGATTAGCCGCCTTGTGGGGCATACGACGTGACCCGATGATACTTGCCGCCCTGACGGAGCATCATCTTCTCCGTGATGAACTCGCGGCGCAGCGTGCAGACATCGGGATGGAAGCGTCCGAGGATGGCGTTGACCTCTGGCTCGGTGTACACCTTGGTGGTGTCGAACTCGGTCAGCAGCCGTTCGAGAATGAATCGTCGTTTCTTGCGCTGTGCCGGAATCTCGACCAGACGGCCGTCGCGGAAAAACGAGCGTTCGGTCTTTTGACGCTCGGTCAGACGCCGCTGGTTGGAGCGTTCGGCCAGCCACGATGCCAACTCACGGTCGGCGACGCGCCAGTCTTTGCCGATCTTGTAGCCGGGAATCTCCCCGGACTGCAGCTTGCGCGCGACCACCTGAGGATGCAACTTGAGTGTCTCCGCCACCTCGGCGGCAGTGAGGAAGATGGTGTCTTGGAGGGTTGGGTTTGCCATCGAGAGATCCCTGTGCAATTAGTGTATTATACGGTATAATGGAGTATAATGAAATATGTTTTCTAATTCTTCGACGGACATATCACTCTACCGCAGTTTCCCGGATTTTAGGATCGGCTGTCCGGCGTTCAGAGTCAAAGCCATTCTCGCAGTTGGCAAACACGGACCGAAAGCCGTCTCCGTTGTGATTGATCCTGAAAGCGACCTCATCGCAATACCGTTGGGCATATTTGCGCCCGATCTTGTGATAAACCCCATAGCGCCCACGTTTTAGGACAGCCCACAGCGATTCGACGCCGTTGCAGTGGGTCCCTTGGTCGTCTACGTATTCAGTCGCGTGTTGCACGGCACGATGTCTAAAACCTCGTAGCCCGATGCGCTTGTAGAGAAACCCCTCATCGGTGTGCAACATCGACATACGGCGGACATTTGCCTCAATGATCGGGAACACGGTTGACTGCTTTGTATCCGGCACAATCTTGATCCGCGCTTCGCCGCGTCGTTGCCTCATTCCAAATGCGACGACATGGGTCAATGGGTCCGATCCGCCTTTCCTCGTTCGCTTCTCGCCTTTGCTATCGGGTTTCCGGCACTTGACGTAGGTCTCATCCATTTCAACAGTCCCGGCCAGCTTGTGACGGTTACCGTTCGCCATGGCCTTGCGGATGCGATGGAGCATTGACCAGCACGTTTTGTAGGGCAGTCCGAGATCGCGGGCCAGTTGCTTCGCCGGATACCCTTTCCGACCGGACAGGATGAAATGGACCGCCAAGAACCACTTGGGCAATTCGACCTTGCTGTTGTGGAAAATCGTGCCAACAGTGGCGCGAAACTGAAAGTGACAATCCCGGCACTCCCACTTGTGGCGGGTCTCAATCCGGGTTAATGCGATTGATCCGCACCGCAGACAGGCGGGACCATCGGGCCAACGGTGTTGTTCTATGTATGCGAGACAGGCTTCGGTCGTACCGAAGCTGTCGATGACTTGAGGAATAGTAAGCACCTGAAACTCGCTTGCTTTTGCAAGAGACAGGACGCTTACTTAGGGCTCAGCGGGTCGGCACCCTGTCTCTGGCATGGTGTCCGGCTCTGGCGGTCCCGTCTGGTTGCACAGGCGGGCCGCCGTTAATTCATGCCCCCGTAAGGGGGATTGGGAAAGGGTGTTGGCGCGCGCGGCCAAACTGAGTAGAAGCAGACTACGTAGAACAATGGGCGACTCCTTTGATCTGCACGGTCACTGGTTTTGTCCGAATTGGGCCGCCAGTTGCTGCTGGCGGCCCGCTTTCTTATGGCGCTTTTTCAATAAGCTTCCACGCACTACTGCCTCGATTGCCTCGGCGCTTGAAATAAAGTCCCTCGCCTTTCGTCAGATGCTCCCTCAAAGTCGTCCTTCCAATATCAATTCCGTATCTGTTTTTGAGTGCTTGTCTGATAAGGAGGTTTTTGACCCACATATTTCGCGGCATCACCGAGACTATCTTTGACGTGAGTTCCCCGTTCTGCGATTGCGACTCAGGCCCATGAAGCAGGTCTGCCTGTTGCGCATGGGCCTGACTGCCTGCACGTTCAAGCTTAGCAGACAAGCGCTCGTAGTAGTCCTTTCGGCTCCGCACCCATCGCAGAAATTCCTCGTACTCCCCGTCCGTCAATCCCCTAACATCCACCATAAGATCACCCCTTCAGTGGGTAATACGTGGTCGCATCACAATGATGTTTGATTGAACGTGCAAAAGTCAATAGAAAACGCTCAACAGTTTTATAACACATTGTGGTCCAACGCCAAACTGTTGGCACCCGATGCTTCTGTTTATATGTTGTTGAAAGTTTCCGAACTACAACCGGCTTGGCGAGCAATGCTTCGCAGGGTTCCGGGGGCGACATCTCCTCGACCCTTTGGCACAACTACGATATGACCGGACTTGTTGTCCCAAATCTCATGGCGCCCGCCGGTGCGGACGCATTCATACCCAAGGGTACGGAGCTTTCTTCTGATTTCGCGCAATGTCACGTTTGCCCACTGGATGTTGGCAAACTGCTATGCGCAAGCGGCTAATTGCGATGGGTCAATGGTCGTGCTGAAGGGCTGCAACCTCGATCTTGTGCGAGGTCTTTTTGTTTTGAGAGAACGGAGAGGGTCTAAGAATGAAGCTGTGTTAAACTCCTTGAGTACATCTTCACGCTTTACGAGTCGCGGGATATACTCGCCAATCTTGTCTGGGTAAGTCTCACAAACGTACTTTACGTACTCGAAGCAGAGTTCAATACAGGCATTTGCGGCCATCGAGGGTGTATCTCCCTCCGCCGCTATATCAAGGTCGATGCAGATCGAAACCCAGCGATCCCCCTCTTTCTTGACGAATCCACGAAGAAGAATGCCCCGGCCCGCCGCGGCGGGCTGACCAGTATCGGATACGTGTTTCATAAACACTTCCATAGGCCATATCTCCGGCCCACTACCTTAAATCGGCAGAATGGGCACAAGGTTTCACCTTGACCGCGATTTCTGACAGTCGTATATCCTACAAGTGTTTATGGAGATCGTCTGCCGTCCCAGACTCACTGGAATTTACCTCAACTACAGTATATAGTCAAGAGCCATGACGCGACGTGGATGACATTTGTATCGACCGTGTGGGATACTATTCAACCCTGCCGTAGGGTGATAAATCCGTTCTTCGATAGAGTCCCCTGTATGCCTCAATCCGGCAATTCCATTGATTTCCCCAACTCATTGAATATCTTGAACCTACTCCAATCGGAGCGATCTTTGTGGCCGCGATCTTCAAGCAACAGAAAGAGGACAGTCTGACCGCCGACCCCTCAGAGCTCATCCGTCTGCGTGACGAAAACAGCCGTCTGCACCGCGCCGTCGAGGAGCTCTCCATTCTCAACGAAATCGCCCTGGCGATCAACTCTACCATGTCGCCGGAGGCGATCAACGAGTTGATCGTCAGCAAAGTGGTTAAACGACTGGGTGTCGAGCAGGGGGTGATCCACCTTTTCGGGGCCGATGCGGGAGATCCGACGAAAACCCTGATCCGCGTCATGCAGCAGGGCAAGGATGCCTTGCCGATGCGAATCGGACTGCAGATTACCGGCTGGATGCACAAGAACCGCCGCCCGCTGGTCGTCAACGACATCACCAAGGACGAACGCTTTACCGGTTCGGACACGCGCGACCTGCGAATTCATTCGGTGCTCTCAGTGCCGCTGGAACTCAAGGGGCGGCTGATAGGGATCTTCAACCTCTTCAATAAACGCGAGGGGGAAATCACCAACGAGGACGCGCGACTGGCGGCGATCATCGCGGCGCAATGTTCGCAGGTGATCGAGAACGCCCGGCTCTACCAGGAGGAGCAGAAACTGCAGCGGCTGCAGGATGATGTCCGTAACGCCACCACCATTCAGCGGATGCTGCTGCCGCGCAAGATGCCGGAGATCGCCGGTTTGCAGTTGGCCGGGCAATCGCACCCGGCACGCGATGTCGGCGGCGACTACTTCGACTTTATCGAATTGGAGTCGGGACGCTGGGGAATCGCCGTCGGCGACGTCTCCGGCAAAGGACTCCCGGCGGCATTGCTGATGGCCAATCTGCAAGCCACGATGCAGGGATGCGCCCGCATCGCGGCCACGGTCGCCGATTGTATGAGCGCGGCCAACAAATTTCTGATTGCCTCGACTGATAATAAGACCTTCGTCACGCTATTCTATGCCGTCTACGATCCCGCGTCGCGCACACTGACCTACTGCAACGCCGGGCACAATCCGCCGATGCGGTTCTCCGCCGACGGTAACATGACCTTGCTGGAAACCGGCGGCCCGCTCGCCGGGTGTTTCAGTTGGGCCGATTACAAAGAGGAAACCCTGACGCTGGGCGAGGGTGAAGCGATTGTCATCTACACCGACGGTGTCACGGAAGCAGAAAGCCCGGCCGAAGAGCAGTATGGCGAAGAGCGTCTGGAGGAATTGCTCCGTACCGCCCGCACGCAGCAGGCGCAGCCGATGCTGGAGCAAATCGTCAAGAGCGTGCTGACGTTTCAGCAGGATGCCCCGGTCATGGACGACATCACCGTCGTTTGCCTGCGCACATAGCCGACCGTGCAGGACTTCCCACTGAGCGCCGCCGATTCGAGTCCATGGAATCCACCAAGCCGAATTAGACGTACATGCTCAATTCATTATTGATCGCCGCACTGTGTGTGGTGTGGGGCGCGACGTGGGTGGCGATCAAGATCGGGCTGAGCGATTCGCCCCCCTTCTACGGCGCCGGGCTGCGGTTCCTGATTGCCTCGGCGATTCTCGGCGTATGGGTCTGGCGGATGCGTAAACCGTGGCCGGAACGCACAGCGCCCTGGGGTTGGATCGTTGTTGCGGGTCTCTTGATGTTTTTCGGTTCCTACGCGACCGTCTACTACGTCGAACAGTATATCAATGCCGCACTGGCGGCGATTCTGTTTGCGTCATTTCCGTTTTTCGTAGCGGTCGGCGCGCATTTCTATCTGGACAATGAGCGCCTGACGCCGGTCAAGACACTCGGGCTGGTCATCGGTTTCAGCGGGGTCATCGTTGTGTTCGGCGGCGGGACCACTGCGCCGGCCACCTCTCGCTGGTGGGCGCCCGCACTGATGCTTATTTCTCCCATTGCCTCCGCCATCGTGTCAATCGTCATCAAGAAACACCTGACCCGACATGACCCGTTCGTACTCAACTTTATTCAGATGTCTTTGGGAACGCTGGTGCTGTTACCGGTCGCAGCCCTGGTCGAGGACATCGGAGATTTTCATTGGACGCAATCGGCTGTCGGTGCGCTGCTGTTCCTGTCGCTGTTCGGCTCTGTCTTCACCTTTGTGACGTACTATTACCTGTTGCGCATCATGGAGGCCAGCCGTCTATCGCTGATCGCATTCGTCACGCCGATCGTGGCGACGCTCCTGGGATGGATCGTGCTGGATGAAAAACTCACACCGGCCACGCTGGTCGGTGCGACGTTGGTACTGGCCGGGATCTGGATTGTAAACGTGATCGGCGCGCGACCGGGGGTTTCTCAGAAGTCGTATCCCCAACTGAAGTAGAAGCGTTCATCGCCGCCGTCGGCGAACCCCTGCAGGATGGTCAACGGCCCCAGCGGCGTGTCGAACATCAGTCCCATCCCAAGTCCGGCGCGGAGTGTTCCCCAGAAGTCGACGTCGACGCCGTGACGCCAGGCATTGCCGACATCGAGGCGCGCCAGCGTATAGCTGCGCGAATATATGCGGTACCGCATGACGACATTGGCCGCCAGCACGTGATCGCCCAGCATCTCATCTTCGTAGAGGCCCATTAACGAGCGGCGACCGCCGAGCGCGAATTTCTCATAGACCGGGAGCTGGCGATCGGCCGTGCCGAAACGAGCGCCGGTCAGCAAGATGAGATGATCCCGGAACGGAATCACCCACAACGCCTCACTGAAGAAGGCGCGGTAGATGATGTCGCCGTCGAGGAAATCGTCGGCCCAGATCAACTCCGCCGACAGACGTCGGCCTGTTTGAGGAAAGTCCCGCTCGTCCAAATCGTCTAAGTGCGCTCCCAGCGCAATACGCGCGTGCTGCAATCTTGACGTCGTCGAATCGATCTCCAATTGCAGACGCTCGGTGCTGATTTGGACCGCGAGCTGCGCGAACCGGGAGATGTTTTGGGCAAAACGCGCCCGCACGCCGGTGCGTTTGGTCTGAAAGTCGCCCGTGCTCACGTGATCGGCATAGAAATGCCGCCGCTGACGGTGGTAGTACACGCCCAGTCGCGCCGCCATGTAGGAGCGAAAGACGCGGTCGGAATCGATCTGTCCGAAGTACAACTCCCGGCGAGGCGCGTATTGTGCGTGCGCCGTGAATTCGTTGCCCAGGCCGAACAGATTGATGTTGGCCCACTGGATGAATCCCTCGGTCTGATATTCCAGATTGTGGTGCAAACCCAATCGCAACGCATCGGTGGTCTTTTCGGTGACCGTCAGCCGCAGAATCGGCCCGGCGTCGGTCCGTACAACCCGCGCGGTGATCTGATCGAAGAGTCCCGTGGCCTGCAGATCGAAAAGGCCGTTGGCGACACGGCGGGCGTTGTACGGCGCCCCGCGTTGCAGCGGGAAGTTGCGAAGGATAACCCAGTTGCGCACCGACTGGTTGCCTTCGACCTCGACACCGCTTAAGGATGCCTCGTCGATCGAGACCGTCAGGACGCCATCGCTGTCGAGCGTCGCATCGCGAATGTCGGCCAGCGTGTATTGCCGTCGCTCATACTGATCGCGCGCCCGTCGCAGCCCCGCAATCATTTCATCGGGAGCGACCGGATGGCCGATCGGCAGGTCCATGGCGTGCTTGAGCTCGGTCTCCGTGAACGCCGAATTGCCCTCAAACCGGATCACGCGCAGCGAGGGCGCGCGTTGGGCCGATAGCTCCATGCGCTCGCCGCCGGAATCGGAGACAATGACGTGCGACAAAGTTGCCCTGCTCCACCATCCTGAGGCCACCGCAGTGCGCGCCGAATCGCGCACCAGCGCAAGCTCGACCGATGTCGTCTCTGCGACCCATTCGGCAATGGCGGGGGGGCAGTCGGGCGGTGTCAGTCCGTCCACGGCATGCAACGGTGCGAAGTGCATTCCGCCCGAACGCAGCGATCGTCCGCCCGAGGCCGACTGCGACGCGATGATCCGCTGCGCGAGCAATTGTCCGGCCGCGTATCCGGCGGCAATCAGCGAATCGACGGCGTCGAAATCATAGTTGGCGATGCCGACCACCGATGGCTCGCAGGTAAAATCGGCCTGCGCCAACGCCGTCGCCAACGCCGGCGCGGTCATGATCGTGGTGGCCTGGTTGGCGACCACGTAGGGGTCTCCGATGCGGTCGATCTCTTCGAGCGCGGTCGCCGTGTTGACCGCCACAACCGGTGCGTCCGACAGCGACTGGGTCAACGCCACCGGCAACGGATCGACCAGCCCGCCATCGGCAAAGAGCCGCCCATTGCTGCGCAGAGGGGTCACCGCCAATGGAAACGCCATCGCGGCGCGCATCGCGAAGGCCAGTTCGCCGGAGTCGAAGACGATATGATCGCCGCTCACCAAATCGGTCGCCACGGCGCGGAAACGCGTCGGCAGCCGGTCGAAATCACCGCCGCATCGGTACGATGCCCCCTGGGTCAGATGCGCAAGGAAGTTGTAGATGCCCTGCCCGCTGGTCGCACCGGTCGGCCACTGCGGCTGTAGTCCGCGCATCGGCAGCGACAAAAACCAGTTGGCCGAGCGGTCTTTCTGCGACAACAGCAGACGCGCGCGGGGGGGTGAGTTCTCCAACAGCGCGCCCCAATCGACCGAGCGGGTCAGCGCCACCAACGAATCAGGGCCGATTCCCGAGGCGTACAGCCCGCCGATGATCGCGCCCATCGACACGCCACAGATTACTTCGATGGCAATACCCGCTTCTTCGAACGCGCGCAGCACGCCGATCTGAGCCAATCCGCGAGCGCCGCCGCCGGAGAGAGCGATCGCCACCCTCGGGCCGTCGTGACCCGACGCACGCGGTGCACTGATGCGCGCGACGTAGTCGATGGGACCGATGGTATCGACGGAGATGACTTCGGCGTGCGTGCCAGGAGCTGTTGCGAGAATCAGAGACAGCGTCACAAACGCGATGACGAGTGCCACGGGGACCTGAAAGCAAAGAGACAATCGCTTGTGTATCGGCATCGGCCCCCGCACGCACCCTCCGCGCGCACAATCGTGCTCTATGGTACAGCCGATGTCCGATCCGGTTCAATCTGGATCGGCGTTGTTGACGGACAGCCACGGGCTCCTTGTTCCCTGGCCGACTGCGCCATACCTTCGGCCATCCCGTTCTGCCAAGGGCCGTTGATGCTCTCGATTCGAGTCTACCGTGTAGTTGCCGTGATCTACGCTGTGGTGTTGGTTGCGGTGTCATCGGTGCCGGGCCTGAGTCTCCCCAGGTATGGGCCGGGCGCCATCGACAAGGTCCTGCATTTCGGACAATACGCAGTTCTGGCGTTTCTTTCGGTTCGCGGATTCGGCTCCGACAGCAGACATCGGATCGCGCTGTTGCTCTTTCTCATCGTGTTCTGCGCGGCCGATGAGTACCACCAGGTCTGGATTCCGGGGCGGGAGGCCGAATTGTCCGACTGGATTGCCGACGTGCTCGGGATCCTGACCGGTTGGAGCATCGGCTGGATCTTTCTGCGGCGTGCGGTGTCGCGTCGGCGCGCGCCCTTCGCCGAATCCGGCAAAAGCGCTTAAACGGGCGGAGCAAATCCCTTATACTGACCGACTGTACGGGCCGCCGCGCATTGATTCTCGCGGCACAGATGCTCTCATGGCGCTTCCCGACACGATCCGCACATTGCTGCAGGAACTCGGCGAGAATCCCGAGCGGCCGGGGCTGGAGAAGACTCCCGAACGGGTCGCCGAATCTCTGCGCTTCCTCACACGCGGGTATGCCGAGAGTCTCGACGATGTCATCGGCGATGCGGTCTTCGCCGAGGATACGCAGGAAATGGTGCTGTTGCGCGATGTCGATTTTTTCAGTCTGTGCGAGCACCATTTGCTGCCGTTCTACGGCAGGTGCCACCTGGCCTACATTCCCAACCGCAAGATCATCGGGCTCTCGAAGCTGGCGCGGGTCGTCGAAGTTTTCGCGCGCCGCCTGCAGGTGCAGGAACGACTCACCAACGAAATCGCCCGTACGATCGAGCAGTTGCTGGAGCCCTCAGGAGTGGCGGTGGTCATGGAAGCCGAGCATCTGTGCATGCAGATGCGCGGCATCCAGAAGGTCAATTCGGTCGCGGTGACGTCGTGCCTTTTGGGCTCATTCCGCGAACGCCCCGAAACGCGCGCTGAACTGTACCAAATCATCGGCCATCCCTACGCCAAGACGACATAGCACGATCACCACTCCCACCGGAGATGCATCCCAGATGGCAATCAAATCGGACCGTTGGATTAGAGAGTGGGCCACTAATCATCGCATGATCGACCCCTTTGCCGACCGTCAGGTGCGGCAAGGAGTGATTTCCTATGGTGTGTCCTCGTATGGATACGACATGCGGGTGGCCGATGAATACAAAGTCTTCACCAATGTCAACACGACTATCGTCGATCCAAAGAACTTCGACCCGCGCGCTTTTGTCGAAATCCAGGCGCCGACATGCACCATACCCCCCAACTCCTTTGCGCTGGCGCGATCGGTCGAGTACTTCCGCATTCCCCGCCAGATTCTCACTGTCTGTGTCGGCAAATCGACCTATGCGCGCTGTGGCATCATCGTCAATGTGACCCCGTTTGAGCCGGAGTGGGAAGGGTTCGTCACGCTGGAGATATCCAACACCACGCCGCTGCCGGCGCGTGTGTACTCCAACGAGGGAATCGCGCAGGTGCTGTTCTTCGAGTCCGATGAGATGTGCGAGGTCTCGTACGCCGACAAGAAAGGGAAATATCAGGCGCAGCAGGGGATTCAGGTGCCGAAGCTGTAGTTGGTTGATTGGCAAAGTGACGAGCATCGCACAAAGATGTGCATGCCAACTGTCCTCGCCTGGCTCCCGAAGTTTGGATGGAACAACTCGCCCAACGCTCAACAGATGCTGCCGGCGCCAGGCGAGGACGCCGGGCGAACACAAAGAGTCATTATTACAGAGTTCGTGAGTTGAGTCTGAGAAACACATGCGCAGCATCCCGGCATGGTATTGGTCGGTCGCGTCAATCGCTCTGATTGCCGGTTCACTTGCGTTCGGCGCAGGCGGGCCGGAAGGGCGGGCGCTGTCGCGAACGCTGTATCCGCCGATTGTCTCGCTCGTGCTCGTAGCGACGCTCTTTGCATACCTGCAGCAATCTCTGCGCCCGACGCGCAAACTGGGCTTGATCAATCTGGCAGCCGTGGCTGTCGCGTTGTATGTGACGATCCCGCTGTGGCACTTTGGTGTCCGCTTGCGGCCGTCACCCGGTGGTCCGCCTGCGACCCTCTGGCCGGTGAACCTTTTGGTTATCTTCTGTGGGGTGGCCCTCTACCGGGTTCTTGTCCGGGTGACACGCGCCCTGCGTCCCGGCACCGGCAAGGAAGCGGTCGAAGACAAACAGGAGCGGCTGACGGGTTGAGCGGCTGTCAGTTTGACGCAGCAACCGTTGCCTTCTCAATCCGCTGATACAGCAATCCGCCTGCGTACATCGTCACACCGAGCACAACGAGACAACCGATCCGCACCAACGGCAACGCACCCGACAAGTCGAAGAGCAGAACTTTTGCGGCAAAGCCCGCGAACACCGCCAGCGAGGAGCGCCCCAGGCGGCGGTCCGACACGAAGATGGCAATCACAAGGGCGACGACAGCCAGCAGCCCCCACACAATCGAGACCGCCAATCGGCTGTCGGCGAGATGGATGATCCCGGCCATGACGGCGGTGTGACCGAGATAGAGCGCACCCGTCGTCAGAACCGCCGGACTGGCTGCCGGGCGTCGCAAGTGCCAGTAGAACGTATAGAGCGCGACGGCATACAACGCGATCAGGATCTGCCAACCGACCACCTGTTCGATATTGTAGCCCGCGACCAGTTGCTGGTATCCCCAATACGCGATGATTCCGCATGCAACGCTCAAAGGCCAGTACCGCTTGAGCCGTGACAGGGCTGTGGCAGCAACGTATCCCAAAGCGAGCAACGCCACCAGACCGCTCAGCACGCGCCATTCATCGGGGATCAGCTCGACATATACCGCGTGGACCAGCACCAGCGCCGCGTAAGCGGTGACAATCTGTTCTCCGGCGCGCGCATCTTCAGGTAATCGCGCGCGGGCATACCAGTACGCGGCCGTCAGCGGCACGACGCTGGCGATCGCCAGCCAGGGCGCCCATTCCGGGATGTGCCGGTAAAGCAGTGCGTACTCGGTTGCGTAGAAGAATATCAGCGCCGGGGAATGTGCGACCGCCTCATCATGTGTCAGCGGTTTCTGAGCGCGGGCGGAGAAGATTCCGGTTACCGCAATGAACAAGACGAATTGCAGACCCTGAAATCCTGCCGCCCAAATCCAGTCGCTGTGCTGCGCCATCTGCCAGGAGGCATGGAACACGATGAACGCCAGGTATGCGGCTACCAGGTAAATTGACCGCCGTTTGATCCTGAGCGCATAAAGACAGAAGACAATGTCCCATGCGATGAAGTAGATCATCAGATCGAGGGGGCGGGCCGCCAACGTGTAAAGCAACAACGGACCGGTGTATGAGCCCACCACGGCGAAGAAAGTGTACAACTCGTTTTCATAGAATTCACGCAGCCCGATCGATAAAGCACAGACGATGATCAGCGCGACCGTCGCGGTGCCCGTGCCGATCAGACCGTGATAGAGATGCGCGCCATAGACGGTGATGAACAATATCGCCACACCGCCGGCAGGAAGCAGACTGGCATACCGGCGCAATGAGTCTCGCATCAGCATGCCGGTGACGATCATTCCGATTCCGACCACACCGGCGAGACCGATCTGCCGTACCGGCGTCAGAAAGCCCGAGTCGATCGCCAGCCGGATCAGATACGCACTCGCCAGGACCAGCGCCGCCACTCCGCCCCATCCCAGAATGATGGTCGGGGAAATCGTCACCGCCGGCTTGCCGGCCGACATCGCCGGGGAGATCGGATTGAGCTGCGGCGTGTACTGCCCGGGGCGCTGTGCAGTAGTGGGTAACGGCTTCGGTCCGGCCGGTTGAATTGTCGACGCAGTCTCAGCTGACGGTTGCCCCTCCAAGCCCAATCGTTGTTCGATCGCAGCGAGACGGTTTTCCAAGCGCAGCAAACGTTCATGGTCGTCAGCGGTCCGACCGTCGTCATGTCCCGAGGACATTGTGCCACCTCCAGTTTTCCTACGCTGACTGGAGAATGCGCGAGATGTGTCAAGCACACAAGTAAAGAATGAAACGCGATTGCGGTCTGCGCTATGTCACCACCCGTGTCCGCTCCAGCCGCAGCGACCAGACCATGCCGGCGATGATCGGGATGGCGCCGACGAAGGCCCACGGGCCGGGAAACTCGTCGAAGACGATCATAGCCAACGTTGTGGCGACGAGCGTCTCGCCGCTGAGGATGGTCACGCCGACGGTGTGTGCCGAGTACACCTTCAATGTGCGGTTGTAAATTGTGTGTCCGATTACCGAGGGGATCAGTCCCGCGGCGGCCATCCAGAACCATGTCTTAGCTGGAAAGCTGCTGAATGGTGTGCCGATCACCAGTCCCCAAATGCCGAGCGTGACTGCCGCGGTCGAGTAGGCGATCACGACATACCCCAGTGTCGAGACCCGTTGCCGCACCTGCCGCCCAACCACCAGGTACGCCGATGCGAAGATCGCACCCCAAAGCGCCAGCAAATCGCCATACCAGCCGCCGGTACGCGGGTTGCCCCCGGCGATGACCAGCACGCCGATCAAGGCCAGGACGATCGCCGCGAAGGCCGCCGGTCTGACCCGCTCGCGCAGGTACCAGATGCCCATCAACGCCGCAAAGATCGGCTGCGTGGTCACGATGATCACCGAGTTGGCGACCGATGTATGATCGAGCGAAGTGATCCACGTCGCGAAGTGAAACGCCAACAACACACCGGCAGCGACCGAGCGCCATAACGAGAGTCGGTCCACCGCCTGCAGATCGCGGCCGCCCCGAACGGCAACGATGATCGCAATGGCGACAGACGCCACCACCATGCGATAGAACGCCACTGATAGTGGCGGCGCGGCGGCGAGCCGAATGAAGATCGCGGCCGGGCCCACTGCGAGCACACCGAGTATCAACAACAGGACCGAACTGCGTGCGGGGGATTCGCTCACGCGCTGAATATCGCTGTCGAGCCGTTGACGGAAAACAGGGGATCGTGGTCGGAGAATGACACGAACCGAGGCCGGTGATCGAGTATTTCGCCTTAGGTTGGCAGCCAGACGTATCTGAAGTGCAGTCGGTTCAAACCCGGTGTTCTGACATCGCCGGCCCCGGGGTGACGCCTCTGGCCGCCGCGCGGGGGCGTGTGCCAACACGATGCAGCGGGCTGACCCGAATCCCGGATTCCGTCACTTCCTGCCGGTCGCGAGCTTCTCATAATCAGAACGCGAGAAGCCGATGAATACCTTCGACCCTTTCACAAGGATCGGACGGCGCAGCAGAGTAGGGTCCTTCAGCATGGCCGCAATCGCCTGTTTCCTGGTCGGCGGTTTCTTGTCCCAGCCGGTTGCCTTGTAGGATTTGGCGCGGGTGCTGATGAACTCCGTGATCGGATGCGCGCCGATCAGTTTCTCCAATTCTTCTGCTGACAATCGATCCTTGAAGAAATCACGATATTCGGTGTCGGTCTGATGTCTGCGCAAAACGCTCACGGCGTTACGGCACGACGTTCACGTGAACTTGCCGTACAATCGCAGTTTTCGACGGGGCACCCGGAATCCTTCGCGAGACTCAATCGGTGATTTTGACAGCCACCGACAGCCCGTCGCGGATCGGGATGATCGTCGTGACAAAATCCGGATCGTCGGCGAGCCGCCGGTTGTACTCCCGAATCGCCCGCGTTTGCGGGTCGTTGATCGACTGATCCACCACGCGCGCGCTCGCCAGGACATTGTCGGAGATGAGCAGGCCGTGACGCCGCAGACGCGGCTTGGCGAGTTCGATCACGCGGGGGTACTGCTCTTTATCGATATCGTTGAACACTAAATCGAACGGGTCCGTCTCGCGCGTGAAGACTTCCAGCGCCTCGCCTTTGCGCAAATCGGTCTTGGCCGCCAGTCCGCCGCGACGGAAATACTCTTTGGCGACGTCAATGTTGGTTTGGTCGAATTCAGTGCCAATGATGACGCCGTCGTCGGGCAATGCCTTCGCCATCCAGTACATCGTGTAGCCATACCCGGAGCCCAGCTCGAAGATGCGACGTGCACCGCTGGTGCGCACCAGCATGTGCAGAATGCGCGCGCAGAGCGGTCCCAGATAGGGGAAGTCACGTTCCTCGCCGTGGCGCGCCATCTCCTCGAGGATCGGATCGACCGGCCCGGACATCGCTCCCAGGTAGTCGCCGATCAACGGATTGAGAATCGCGTCCTGCTCCGGCATGGTGTTTGGCTCCCAATCAGTGTTTGCGCGCTTCAAGCCAGCGTTCGGCATCGAGCGCCGCCATACAGCCGCTGCCGGCGGCCGTCACGGCCTGTCGATAGGTCTTATCCTGCACGTCGCCACAGGCGAAGACGCCTTCGACGGAGGTCTTGGTCCCGTCGTGTGTGATGACGTATCCCTGCTTGTCCATCTCCAGCTTGCCGTCGAGGAATTCGGTGTTGGGTTTGTGTCCGATGGCGAGGAAGAGTCCCTGCATCGGCACTTCACGTTCGCTTCCGTTGACCGTGTCTCTGATACGCAGTCCTTCGATGCCGCTTTCGGGTTTGCCCAAGACCTCGACGACTTCGCTGTTCCATATGAAATCGATCTTGGGGTTATCCTGCGCGCGTTTTTGCATGATCTTCGAGGCGCGCAGCGAATCGCGGCGGTGGATCACCGTCACCTGGTCGGCGAACTTCGTCAAAAAAGTCGCCTCTTCCATGGCCGAATCGCCGCCGCCGACGACCGCAATCCTCTTTCCGCGAAAGAAGAACCCGTCGCAAGTCGCGCAGGCGGAGACACCATATCCCATCAGACGCGACTCGGATTCGAGGCCCAGCAATTGCGCGCGCGCACCGGAAGCAATGATGATCGCGCCGCCGATGTAGGCGGTTCTCGCCGTCATCGCCGTGTGCGGCGGGCCGGAAAAGTCGACCGACGTCACCGTCTCCTGACGCACGACTGTCCCGAAACGCTCCGCCTGATTTCGGAACATCTTCATCATTTCGGGTCCCATGACGCCCTCGGGGAAACCCGGATAGTTCTCCACCTCCGTCGTAATGGTGAGTTGCCCGCCGGGCTGCTCGCCTTCCAACACGAGCACCGTCAAATCGGCGCGCGCGGCATACAGCGCGGCCGTGTATCCGGCCGGTCCGGAACCGACTATGACAATGTCAAAGCGCTCTTCGTTCATTGTTCACCTGTGGTGTGCGCCCGAGGTCTGTCCGGCGACTGGCACGGTATCCCGCGCGCGTATCGAAGTCAACCGCCGGTCACATCATAACCGGTGCGGGTTCCCCGTATCCGGCTCGCCAGCCACTCTTCGAATGAAATGGTCGGGGCGCCCAGCAGACTGTTCGCCGACGTCGGGTCTCCGGTTTCGGAAAAGCGGTCCCAGAATCGCATCTGCACCGCCGCGGCCCTGAGTTCCCGATTGCCCATCAGCGTCGCCAACAGCGAGGCGCGCCACAACGGAATTCGGCTGACCCGGATTGGCGGAGTCTGTTGCGATGCGAAACGTGTCAATGCTTCGGCCAGGGAGACGGGCTGCGGTCCCCAGATATCGAGAATCTGCCCGACGGATTCCGGCGTTGTGTAGGCCGTCGACACCATGCGTGCATAGTCGGCCAGCGCCACCCAGTGCCAGGCGTTGCGTTGCCGCCCCAACAAGTATGCGCGACCGGGCTTGACGAAGAGCGGGAGCGATTCGAAAAACCAATGAGGACGGAAGATCGTGAACGGCACGATCGTCTCGACAATCGCAGCGATCGCCCGCAATTTGGCCGCCGACGGTGCGAAGTGGGCGTTCGCACTGCGGGCGCTGATGCCCGCGGTGTATGTCAGCCGCTCCAGACCCAGTTCGGCGGCAATCCGCGCGACCGTTCGCGTCCCCTGGTGTTCCAGTTCTTCGCATTCATCCGCTGTTTTGCCGTGCAGGTTGACATGCACCCCCTGCATGCCGAACAACGCGGTGCGGACTGATTCTGGCCGGCGAACATCGCAATGCACGACTTCGCAGGCGTCGCCGAAGCGCGCATTGGCATCGTCCGGCGCATGCGAACAGACGCGCACGGTGTGGCCATCCACAAGAAGACGGCGGGCGACCGGCTCTCCGACCAAGCCGGTGGCTCCGATGACGGCGATGCTGATTCCCATCTGCACGATTCCTCGGGAAAGATAAGAAAAACCGCCTCAAGGCGCAGCCGTGAGACGGTCTCCTCATTCGGTCGTCTTTTCTAAGGCGCCGTGTGCGCCGGGACTTTGCCTTCGCTCACAGCCTCGCGGAGCCACTCCGTGGTCGAAGACTTCGGACGCACGATCGGATAGCCCATCCCGCGCGCGATCACCGCCTGCGCACAGATGCCCAGCGCGCGCGACACCGCAAACATGACGGTGTAGAACGGGAATTCGGTGAGTCCATACTTGTACAGCAGCGCACCGGAGGCCGCATCGACATTGGGCCACGGGTCCTTGATCTTGTTGACTTGGCGAAGAACGTTGGGCACGACCTCGTAGACTTTGGCGACGATCCGGTATACCTCATCCTCAGCGCAGTAGCGCTTGCCGAATTCCAGAAATGCATCGAAGCGCGGGTCGGTGACGCGCAGGACCGGGTGACCGTAACCGGGGATCACCTGTCCGGCATTCAGCGTATTCCACGCGTATTCCTCCAACTGACGGTCCGTCGGGACACCGCCGAAGGCGTCACGGACTTGCAGCACCCACTTGAGGCATTCCTGGTTGGCCAGCCCGTGCAGCGGCCCGGCCAGACCGTTGAACCCAGCCGATAGCGCATAGTAAAGGTCCGAGAGTGCCGAGTTGACGGTGGCGGCCGCATTGGCCGAGACATTGCCCGACTCATGGTCGCAGTGCAGCACCATGTACAAACGCATCAGCTTGGCGAAGTTGCCGTCGGGATCGGGCACACCCAGCATCTGCGTGAGATCAGTCGTCCAGTCCAGCTCGGGGTTGCTGGGAATGCGTTGCCCCTTGCCGAAGCGCAGGCGGTAGATCCCAGCCGCGAGCGTCGGTACGCGCGCGATGATCGTCAAAGCATCTTCGAGCGTGCCCTCCCAGTAGTGTTCTTTGCTGATTCCCTCATCGTAGTGACGGTGGAAGATGGACTCGCGTTCCATGACGAGAATGCCGGTGTTGAACATACACATCGGGTGCGAATCCGGCGGCATCGCCTGCATCACGTGCCAGACGTATTCGGGCACTTCGGCACGCTGCCGCAGTTCCTTTCGCATGGATTCGAGTTCGCGCTCATCGGGAATCGCCCCGGTCAGCAGCAGCCAGAAGACTTCCTCGGGCAGCCGGTCGGTCAGCGACATGATCGCTGTGCCGCGAATGAAGAGACCCTCATCGGCCTTGACGCGAGACGTGTCGCAGACCAGCGCGCGCACACCGCGCATGCCGCCGAATATCTGTTTAAGCGAGACCTCCGCCACTTTGCGGTCCCCGTGCGCTTGCAGCAACGTCTTTAGATCGGAGCGCCACTGGGGCAGGAGTTCGGACAATCGGGCATGTATTGCGGACATTGTCTCTCCCATCTGTCGGATTACGGCGACACGGTCATCACAATATAATGATCGGTTCGACCAAATGGACTCGAATCGATGTTATTCCAAACCGTCTAAATTTTTTGACAGAATTGGAATTCAAACGCCGCGCATGGCAGCGGGGCTATCCGGCGATATCGAAGTGCATCGGCAGTTCTCGACCGGCGCCGCCGTCGATGATCTGCAGACGCGCGATGGCACTTCGGACCTCACTGAGGGCAAAGGGCTTTGTGAGACGGGCCATCGGGGGTCTCGGATCCCGCTCGGACTCGTCAGCTCCGGCCGAATCCATGACGATGACCGGGACTCGCGGCTGACGTGACCGCAGCGCCCGTACGAACGCCGGCCCGTCCATGGCGGGCATATGCGTATCGGAGATGACCAAATCGGCAGGATTGTTTTGAAACCGCTTCAGCCCCTCGGCGCCGTCACTGGCGGTGTCGACTTCAAAGCCGTCACCGGTCAGCACCTCTTTCAGCAGGCTGCGAATGACGCCTTCATCATCGACGACCAGCACGCGCGCAAACGGTTTGATTCGGTTCATCGCCCACCCGCCGGTCCAGCCGGATCATCGGCCAGACAATGTCTCACCCGACTGCGAACTTCGAACACGTCGAACGGCTTCGACACCACGTCAAAGCAGCCCAGACTCCGACAGCGCCGCTTGTTGTCCTCCGACGGGTAGCCGGTCATGACCAGCACCTGCACGCGGTCGGACTTCGATCGCGCCGCGCGCAGGACGTCGAAGCCCGTGATCTCCGGCATCATCAAATCGGTAATCACGACTCGAAATGCGTTCCGTTCGATCAATTGCAGGGCCGTGTGCCCGTCGCCCGCCACCGTGACGCGATACTCGGAGAGGGCCTCCGCCAACAGGTCGCGCAGAAACGGTTCATCGTCGACGATCAGGATGGCGTAGCGACCGTCGGCCAACACGTCTTCACACATAGCGGATCTCATCGATCTTGATCTCGTTGGGTGGCGATGGGGCCTGTCCCTTCACCGGAGGTTGGGAATTGGCGATTCTGCCCGATGAGGGTAACGAAACGGTGAATGTCGTGCCGGCATTGACCTGCGACTCCACGTCGATTCGTCCGCCCATGTCCTTGACCAATCCGTAGGTCACCGAGAGCCCCAGGCCCGTGCCCTGACCGATTTCTTTGGTGGTGAAGAACGGCTCGAATATCTTTTCGAGATTATCCGGAGCAATTCCGTGTCCGTTGTCCCGGACAATGACTTGCACCCACCCGCTGAACAGCCGGGAGGTCACATGCAGGTCGCCGTTATCGCGCATGGCCTGCACAGCGTTGATGAGAATATTGGTGAAGATCTGCTGCAATTGCCCCGCGTGGCCCATCACGCTCGGGAGATTCTCGGCGAGCGCCAGAGTGACCGTTACTTGTCGGGTCGTCAACTGATGCTCCATAAACTGGAGCGTCTCGCGGAGGACGTCGTTGATCGCAATCGGAGCGGTTTGGTCTTTGGAGGACGCCCGTGCAAAACGCAGCAGATTCTGCACGATGTGCTTGCAGCGCTGCGACTGGCGTTCCATGTTTTCGATGTATCCCTGAAAGCGGGCAACCTCTTCGGGCCGGATGCCGCGTGCGCTGCGGGCCCGCAGTTGTTCGGCGGCCAACTGGGCATATCCCATGATACCGGCCAGCGGGTTGTTGATCTCATGGGCCACGCCCGCTGCCAGTTGGCCGATGGCGGCCATTTTTCCCGCCTGCACAAGCTGTTGCTGTGTCTCCTTCAACTCCAGGATCGCATCTTCGAGCAGATTCTTTTCCACCAGCGCGCCGCGCGTCGCCTTCAAGTCCGCCGTCATGCGGTTAAACGACTTGGCCAGATCGCCGATTTCATCTTTGCGATCATCCGCCACACGGACATCGTAATCGCCGCCGGCAATGCGATGCGTTGCATCGGCCAGGTCGTTGACCGGACGGATGCTCACCCGAACGGCAATCGAGGTCACCAGGATCGCGCACAGTGCGACGAGGATTGTGATCCACATCATGTTGCTGCGCATACGGGCGATCGAGTCTTCGATGTAATGTGTCGTCATGCCGATCTGCGCATGCCCCAGGACCTTGCGGCCGCCCCGGGCATCGTCTCCCCACCACGCGTCGTAGAGACCGCCCGATCCGAACGGGTCGGTCTGCGCATCCTGACGCAAGATGATCGGCGCCTGGAAATGGACTGTCTGTCCGTCCGGCTCAAACCGCAACACAAAGCCGTCAGCCCATTCGCCGCCGGCGGAATCGGTTGTCCTCTCCGGACGCTCGTCCGACGCCTGCTGCTCTGCGAGGCGGCCGCGTTGCACCAGTACCCTGCCGGCCCGTTCGACGATCCGCGCGTAGAAGACCTCCTGCTCGGCGAGCACGCCGTTGAGCAGATCGGCCAGCGCGGTCGTGTCGCCGATCAACGTCGCGTATGTCGAATTGTAGGCGAGATTTTTGACCGAGATGTCGCCGCGCCGCAGCAATTCCTCACGAATCGCCTCGCCGCCGTGATACAGCGAGATCCACATCAGCGAAAACGCCAGCCCGACGGTCAGGACCGAGATGCCGACAATTGACTTGATTTGAATGCTGATTCTCACGGTAACCGGCTCCACACTGACCGCATCAATAGACCACCACATTGGAATCCTTGATGATCGCCTCGTTCATCGGCAATTCAATGTGTTCGCGCACTTTGAGATTGATCGTCCGCAGAAAGCTGCGCGGCACAGTTTCTTGCAGCATCGCCGGCGACGCGCCCTCAAGAATCCGCACCGCCAGTTCGCCGGACTGCCGACCGATATCATCGTAACGGCACTCCAGGGCCAACAGCGCGCCCGCCTTCACGTACGCCGACGAGAGGCCGATGACCGGGATGCCCGATTTGATCAGCTCGAAAATGATGTACCGTGATGAACGTGGAGTCAGCACCGTCTGATCGGGCAGCATCCAGAGCACGTCGGTGATCTCACGCAAATGGCGGACGGCAGCCGGGACCTCGGTCTCATCACGGACCCATGCAATTTCAAAGGTCAGACCCTGCTGCCGTGCCAATCGCTGTGCGCGCTCGGCAATGGCCCGTGTGCGCGTCGAATCACAGATCACCCCGATGCGCCTGACCGTCGGGAACGCGCGACGGATCTCCTCGAGTTGCGTCTCCTGGGAAATATTCAGCGTCGCGCCGGTGAGATTCTGGTGCGCGTCACGCGACAGGCCGGTGTTGGCATCCTCCGGCATCGTCAGCACCATGGTGTACACGATGGGAATCTTTTGCTCCCGTGCGACGGCTTCGCGCGCGGCGCGCGTACCCACCGCCAGGATCAAATCGGGGGATCCGCGCCGGATTATCTGCCAGATGCTGTCGTTGTGTTCCACGCCGGCGCCGAGCGTGAACGTCTGCACATGCGGCCGACGACCACTCTCCGAGAGCTCCGCGAAAAACCCTTCCTGCGCCTGATTGTATTCGGGGAGATCCAGACTCTTGACGACCGCCACGCGAACACCGGCGGACTGATTCGCTGTCTGCGCCTGGGCCGTGTGCGCCCCCAGACTGGCGCACAGCACCCCAATCGACAGCCGCAACAGCGGCGGGATCAACGGTGAGAACCGGGCACCGGCAGCGGCGCCTCGTTCAGTCCGAGTGATGAAGGAAAGCAACGGGAGACGTTTGCGCCGGCGAGTGCGCACCCATTCCCGAGAAGAGATCCATATCGACTTGCCGCAGTCCACGATCCGAAGCTGCCCCCCGCGCGGTGCGTGGATCGACCGGTCCATCGGCGCCCGACTGCGCGTCAGAATGCCAAGGTGACCGTGAACAGGTGGTTGCTCTCAAAGACGCCGGCATCGACCCAGGCATAGTCCACCGACGTGACCGATTCCCCGAACGGGATGCGCAGCCCCGCGCCGCCGGAGAAACCGTACTGGAATCCGTCCAGCGGCGAGGCAACATAACCGCCGCGCAAGAATAGCTGATCGGCCAACGCCCATTCGGTACCCAGCCGAAATTCGTCCTCTGAGAAGTTGTTCGCCTGAAAGGCGCCCACGAACGTGACATTCTGCCCCGCCGGGCTCCAGCCGTTCCACGCCAGTCCGAATTGAATGAACGACGGCAGCTCGAAGGACGCGCTGCGGCTGCGCAGTTCCGCATCCGGATTGTCATCGCCGGATGGCACCGAGAAGTCGGGACCGTCAAAGCGCATCTTCGGTCCATAGTTCTTGATGGCAACACCCAGCGTGAGCCCTGCGATCGTCGGACGATAGACGAAGCCGATGTCGAACGCCAGTCCCTGCGCGGTTTCGCGATGAATCTGCTCGGCGACATAATGCGCATTGACCCCGACGGAAACTCTGTCCGTCATGGTGCGCGCCAGCGACAACCCGACGACAACGAAGGACGTTGCAAATGTTTCGCCCGTGCCGTCCGGCTGGTCGACGGTGTAGACCTGGTCGCCATCGGTGGAGAGCACCTTGGCGGAGAGCCCCAGCGTACCCAGAGCGCCGGTTTCACGCGCGTACGCCAAATGGGACATTCCGATGTCGGCGATGTAGCGACGGTGCGAGACGGCGATTTCGTCGCCCTGCAAGACCGCCGCGCCGGCGGGATTCCAAAAGAGCGACTGCACGCCGCGTCCCTCGGCCATGACCGAGCCGCCCATCGCGACGCCGCGTGCGTCCGTGGGAATCAGCAATTCCAGCGCACCCGCCGTGCCCAGACGCGCCGGTGTACCCGCGTGCGCGGCGCCGAACGACAAGCCCCATAGCCCCATCAACAGACTGGAAACGATCCTTCGCATGGTATCCGTCCTTTGCGCAACCGCCTGCGAGCGGCCGGGCGTCAGTATTGCTGCAATCGTTCCTCTCCGGTAAACAACGCCACCCGCCCGACTCTCTCACCGACGCCGGGTACGGTGATGCGATAGACATACAGCCCGCTGGCCGGCGGCAGCCCATGCAGAGTCCGCACATCCCAAAGAACCCAACTGGCGGCGAGATCGTTTTTCTCCACGCTGGCAATGCGTTCGCCGACGAGATTGTAAATCTCAACGGTCGCCGCACTCGCGGGCAGATTCACGAACTTGATGCCGCTGATCGGTTCTCCGGTCGCCGTATTCAACCCATGGACATAGGGATTCGGAACGGGATGAACTTGCGCGAGGGACGCATTGTTGGTCGCGCCCTCGTCACCCGCCGCCGTGATCGAAAACTCGAATTGATCGTCGGGAGCATTGAAGCGAAAAACAGAAATCGTCAACAACTGCCCATCGGCGAGCTCTTCATTGGAGTGGCCTTCGTTGACCGCGGGCCACCAGGCATACAGCACGTCGAAATCGAATCCATCGGCGAGGATATTGCGCGCGGTATAGTACTCATCGGGCTCGTCGGAATAGTCGCTGTTGAGAATGAACAGGTACTCACGTCCGCCCAACGGATCGCCGTCCGGCGGCAGCCAGGTTTCGTCATTGGATGCCAACGCCGCGTCCTCGACGAAACAGACATTCAACTGCCGCGGCGGATCGATGGTGACATCCCACGCGGTCAACGGTACCGTCGTGTAACCGCCGTATCCATAGTTGGGCGTACCGTTGCGCAGGTACCGATATCCGCGCTGCGTTTGTGTCGGTGAGAAACGCAACTCGACGGTTCGCAACTCGGCCTCATCCAGAATCGACGATCCAAAGAAATAGGCCCCGGCATCGAGCGCACCGCCATAGTAATAGCCGCCCCAGTTGACGCCGCCGACCCACGGTTCCTCCGAGCCGCTCCAGCCGACATCTTTGACGCCGGCGTGCGGATCGGAGACCTGCACCATCAAACCGGCGACAACGGAGTAGCCGGGGGCACCGCTCTTGTCGGTTTGACCCTCGAGATAGCGCGTGTCGGTCGTGAGGTTGTCGAGGTTCCAGGTTGAGTCTTCATTGAACGACACGCGATATTGACCCGTCACCAGCGCATCCGGGTCGACTGTGCGAACGAGAGCAGAACCGTCGCTGACGCCGGAAACATGATCGGCGTTCTCCACCAAATCGAGTGCGACAGAGTTGGGAATCAACTCGATTCCATCCAGACGCGTCTCCAGATCCTCGGTGAGATGTCCGACGAGATTGGATCCCGCCATGAATTCCTCAACGTTTAGTTCGTCATAGGAATAGGCCGTGACGGCGAAGAAGTATGGCTTGTGATTGATCAACGACTTACCGGTCAGGCGGTCCTGCGAGATGGTCAGAAGATTCTCAATGCCCGAGTTGCTGCCCGACTGCACCAGGACGCGCTGGATCGCCCCGACGGTCGGGTCGAAACGGTCGGCATAAATGCGGCCGATGTCGTTGACGACGTCGAAGGTCGCGATGCGCGTCCACGGGCCGGTGATCGAACGGCCCTGGTAGACGTTGTAGCCTTCCATAACAAACCGCTGGCCCAGAATCTCAGACTCCTGAATGTCGCCTTCGGCCTCGTGGTCCCAGATCAACTCGATCGACCCGGACAACGGCTGCGCCCAGACCTTCGGCTGCGGCGGCGGGAAGGGGATCGCAAAGTTCAGATCAAAGACCGCCTGCACTTGTTCGTCGATATCGCGCAGCGCGGTGATCGAGGAGAGATGATCGGCGCCCTGGCCGACGAGCACCGCGACGACCACCTGCTGAGTATCGCCGGGAGTCATCGTGAAAGGCCCCGAGCTCATCATGAAACGTCGGTCGTTGGAATTGACATCGATCCACCCGTTGCCGCTGACCGGATCGCCGGCGAGTTGGAAGAATGTGGTGTCACCGTCGGGATCGACCAACGGCGTGCCGTCGGGTTCCAGGCCCTTCATGTAATTGTAGGTCTCGGTGCTGCTTTGCGGGTCGGTGCCGTTGACGTACTTGTTAAACGAGGACATCGGCAGGTTGCGATGATCGGCGATGGTGCGCCCCAGCCAGTGTGCCTGGTCGCCGGGCGACGGCACGATCGGCCCCTGCAAAAAATCGAATCCCACGGCCGGGACGGCGTCACCATAGACGCCGTCGGGCCCTTCGTTGTAGGCATACCCCAGCGACAACGTCGTATCACACCCCACCAGATCATCGAAGGCGTCGCCGACATCGGGATCGCACCAGATGGACAGATACGTGTCCTCCAGCAGGTTGCTTCCCTTATTGATGATTTCGAACGTCAGATAGATCGTCTGGCCGATGGCGCCGCTGCGAGCGTACGCAAACGTATGCTGCCGCACCTCGATGCCCAATGGCTGGGTCGAACCGGCGCCATTGTTGTGCTTCGCCTGGTTAGCGTCGTTATAGACCGCCCAGAGCGACTGGTCGCCGAGCACGAGCGGGATGCGGTTGCCGTCGGCATCGAGCGAATCGGAGCCGTCGGCGCCCGTCAGCGACGGCGCCCCGTCATCGAACGGCCACGCGGCGTAATCGGGATTCGTCTCCGCGTCATCGCCGCGATTGATGGTGTAGACATGAAACCGTCCGACATCGGGCGCATACGTGCCGTCGTCCATAATGCCCGGGCCGAATTCCGAAGAAAACTCGGAGATGGCCACGCGCGGCGCACCATTGACCATTGCCCCGACCCACAAGCCGCTGGCGAAGATCACGGTCCGATTGGTGCCGCGCGGGAAGTACAGACCGTCGGTCTTTCCGAAGTGTTGGCTCGGATCGTAGGCGAACGATCCGACGTTGGAGACGACCATTTGCAGATTGTTGACACCGATAAACGCCGTGTTGTCGACGGCGGCTGCTCCCACCGAGCGCGAACGCCCGTGTTCGGAGGCGGCATGTGCCGAGGTGGCGCAACCGAACGCCGTCGCAATCAGGATCGCTTGACCGATTCGATTCATCCTATGCTCTCCCGCACTCCGAGCGTCCCGCTCAGAAGTATATCCGCATGCCGGCGCGAATCTGGCGCGGCACGCCGTAGTTGGTCGGATCGTTTTCGCGCAGCCGATACTTCTCTTCGCCCGTTAAGCCCGAGGAGTCGTGCGCATCGTCGTAGGCGTCGATGAAGTCCTGTCCGTCCTCGGTCTGCAGCCAGCCGGTGGAATTCGGCAGTCCGGTCGATGCGAAGACATCCCGGACATTATCGCGATCAAACAGATTGATGACGACGAGCTCCAGCTCGGTGTTCAGGCCGCCGAATCGCAGCCCGCGCGTCGCCTTCAGATCGACCTGCATCGTCCATTCGGCATAGCGCGAATTGATGCCGCCGATCGGATCGATCCGCGTTGCCGCTTCGGTGACTTCATTGGAGACCGCCTGCGGCGTGTAGGGAAACCCGCTCCCCGTTTGCATCGTCACATTCAGACCGGCGTTCTCCAGAAAGTGCCATCCCCCCAATGACGGCCCCTCACCGGGGCGACTGCGCAGATCGAAGATTCCGACGAATTTGTGGCGCTGATCATAATCCAGGGGCGACGCCACCGTCGGCGGCTGCGCCTGTGTCCAGGCGATGTTCGACTGCGAGTTGGGGTCCGAGCCGGTTCCGGTCGCGTGCGCCATCGTGTAGCTGAAGTGCAGCGCGATGTTGCTGGCGCGCCGCATGTCGAACGTGAGCTCCAACCCCTTGATGGTGCCGAAGTCGGTGTTGCGGTAGGACGCGAAGCTGAACGGCTGCGCCGGCTGATTGACGACCTGCGTCAAATCGCCGACGTCCTTGTAGTAGGCCGTAACGTCCAATGACGTGTTGTCGCCCAGTTGGCGCGTCCAGCCCACTTCATAGGCAATCGTGCGCTCCGGCCGCAGGTTCGGATTGCCGAATGGGAAGTAGTACTTTCCATTCTGCACCTGGTATTCGAGGAATTCATACGACACATACAGATTCATCAGATCAGGACGCTGCATGAATCGACCGTAGGAGGCGTGAAACACCGAAACGTCGCTGATCGGAAACGCGACGCCCAGACGCGGCGAGAGCGCCACTTCCGGACGGCTCGCTTCCAGATCCTCGGGGTCGAGCTGTCCGGCCAGCTCACGCTGTTCGTCGGTCGGGTTCTCCTGATCAAGATAGTGATCGGGATCCAGCGGATTTTCCGGATCACGCAGGCGGTCCGTGTTGACATCGAGGTAGTCCAGACGCACTCCCGCATTGAGCACGAGGCCGTCCAGCTCGAACTTATCCTGCACGAACGCGGCAAATGTTTCGGGATGCTTGGCGCCCTGCAATCCTTCGTCTTCCTCCTGCTCACCGGTGATGCTGTACCCGTAACGGTCGACGTCCTGGAAGCCGCCGCCGTCGACACCGCGCCAGACGAGCGACGGGATGACATGCTCGTAGCGGCGCAATGTGTGCCGCTGATAGTCCAGACCGGCGCGCACTTCGTGGCGCGGATGCAACTGGCTGACTAAGTCGGCGTCAAAACCGGCATACGATGAGCGTCGATGCAGATAGTTGTTCCAAATCGCCGCTTCATCGCCGCGCAACGTGTACGTGCGCCCGTCGATGACCGTGTCTTCGATCTCGGTGGGACCGTTGATGTCGTCCCATGTGCGGAAAAGCTGAGTTTGGTCGAGGGTGGACAGGACCCCCGGGCGGCCGTAGGTCCAGATGTCCTCAAAATGCACGCCGTCGCCGCGCTCGCGCTCGGTCACGAAGTAGCTGCCCGACACCGTGTAGAACGTGCGAGGGTTGATGACGTGCTCGAGCGTAACATTGGCCGACTGATTGAAGTCTTCCAGGCGGGGCGCATGCTCCATGTTAAACTGCCAGGGGCTGAGCCAGAGCTTCCAACTGTCGGTCGATTGCAGCCCGCCCGCCTTCAACTCCAACCCGTTGCCGAGCTGCCAGTTGACCTTGCCGCGCCACGTCCAGCCGCCGGAGTGGTTGTGCGGCAACGGGCCGCCGGCGATGGCCGATGGGTCACGGTCGCCAAACCAACGGCGCTCACCGGAGACGATGAAGCGTACGTCGTCGGTGAGACCGACCAGCGGACCGGAAAGACTGCTGTTGTAGACATTATAGTCGTAGCTGTTGCCGTGAAAATTGTCGGTAATGGTTTCGATGGTGCCGGACAGTTTGTCGCCGCCGTCGCGCGTCGTCACGTTGACCGCACCGGACGCAATCCAGCCGTATTCGGCGTTGAAGCCGCCGGTCACGATCGAGACTTCCTCCAAATCGTTGTTGTTGATCTGCGTCGTCGAGATGCCGGTGAGCGGATCCTGCTGCGAGAAGCCGTCGACAAAGTAGGCGACCTCCGACGTGCGGCCGCCGCGCACGTTCAGCAGATTCCCGTTACGCACGACCACGCCCGGCTGCAGGGCGACCAACTCGCGATACCCCCGAGTCGGCATCGTGCGAATCTGATCGCTCTCCACGATGCGCAGCGACGCGGTGCGGTCCTTGAGAACCAACGGCCGTTCGGCGACGACCACGATCGTCCCCATTTCGATCGGTTTGGAGGACAACTGGATGTCCTGCTCGGTGTCCAAATCGACTGAGACTTTCAGATTGCGCACTTCAATCTCCTGAAAGAGCAGGAGTTCCGTCTGATCGGCCGCGGGTTGTGCGCTCAACAGCGAGGCGACCAGCGTGTAACGCCCGACGGGCATGTTGAGGATCGTGTAGCGCCCTTTGGCGTCGGTGTACGTTTCGATGTCGGTGTTCAGAACGCGGACGAGCGCCCCGGCGATCGGCTGGCCGGTTTCAGTGTCGATCACGCGACCGGAGAGTTTGCCCGTGGTCCCGCCCAACGCGGGGAGCGTCACGGCGAGCACGCACAGCGACACCGCAAGGGCGGGCCACCATGCACATAGAGCATGAAACCGAAGCCGCATCTGGTCTCTCCTTTGCCCCAATGCGCCGTCTGCCATCATCGCAACGGCGTCTGAAGTCGTCGATGATGCGCGCAGCGTGTCACGATGCTGCGCCGTCGATTCCCAGTATGCTCCAATGGGAGGATTCGCCCGGCGTGTGGCACCCTGCCGGAGAATCCCCGACATCTTCTATTGTCGGAGCTTGAGGTGTTTTCTAAAGAGGAAGCAGCCAACCGATTCGCGATGTGCAAGAGTTTGCACATCGCCGCGGTGGCCGGGTCTTACGCGACATCCTGATGTGCGCGAAGGACGTGTGCGAGCCTTGCAAAGTCGGCCGTCTCAAGCTCCTGAGCTCGTTTGGCCAGCAGATCGGGGCAATCTTTACGCAACCGGTTCAGGGTCTCGGCGGGAATGCGCGAGTCATGCGCGAAATTATTCGCGAGGATTTTTCTGGGCTGGGCAAAGGCGATCTGAACGATGAAGTCGATTCCCTCCAGGCCCGCCAATTCCGGCGTCTCGGGCTTAAAGTCGATACTCATCACGGTGGATGTCACGCGCGGCGGCGGATAAAATGCGCGCGGCGGGATATCGAACAAGCGCACACCGCTCGCGTGCGCCTGGAACCAAACCGAGACCGAACCGCGCCCCGGATCGCCGGGCTGCGCCAAGAGGCGGCGCACAACTTCACGTTGTAGCGTGACCACCGCGCCGCGCCAGCAGCCACTGCGTGCGACCGCCCATTGCAGGATGCGATGGCCGATCCCGAACGGCAGGTTGCCGTAGAGCCACGACTCTGCCGGCGGCTCGGCTTCCGGGGGCAAACTGAGTACGTCGGCGTGAAAGATCGTCACTGTGGATGTGCGCTTGAATTTCTTGTGCAGCATGCCGACCATGCGACGGTCTTTTTCGACTATGCGGCACTCCGCGCCCATGGCGACAAGCCGCTCGGTAAGGAACCCCTTTCCCGCACCGATCTCATAAATTCGCTCTCCCGGTTTGACCGGCAAAGCCGATGCCATCCGGTCGGCGATGGCGCCATCGATCAGAAAATTCTGTGACAGCGAACGCCGCGCCCGCAGCTTGGGTTTACCGCCGGATGCGCGCCTAAGTTTGTCGGGATATTTCGGCATCGGGATGGTGTGACCGCTTAGTCGCCCAATCGAAAGAGCCGGCGCACATTCGCATCGGTCTGTGCTTCGACGTCGGTGACGTCAATCCCACGCAGCGTTGCGATATGGGCGGCCACGAGGGGAATGTACGACGGTTCGTTTCGCCTGGCCCGATGCGGATGCGGTGCCAGGAACGGGCAGTCGGTCTCCAGCAGCATGCGGTCGAGGCGAACCGTGCGCGCGACTTCGGACATCGTTGCGTTCTTAAATGTCACGATGCCGTTGACGGAAACATGGAAGCCCAGGTCGATCACCTGCCGTGCCGTTTGGGGCGATTCGCTGAAACAGTGGAAAACACCCCCCAGCGACGGCGTCCCCGACTTTAAGACAAGCGCGAATATGTCGTCGAAGGCGTCGCGGTTGTGAATGACAATCGGCAATTGGCAGTCGCGCGCGACGGCCATCTGCTCGATGAACGCGCGCCGTTGTTGGTCGGGCGGCGAGAGATTGCGATAGTAGTCCAACCCAATCTCCCCGATGGCGACGACTTTGGGGTGCTGCGCCAACTCCATCAGGCGTTTTGTCGACGCGCTGCCCTCCCAAATCCCGGCGTCGTGCGGGTGAATGCCGACCGTGGCGTAGGTGCGCTCGTAGCGCTCCGCGAGTTCGAGCACCCGTTCGCAGGATTCGAAATCTGTGGCGATGTTGATGATCGTGTGCACACCCGCTTGATGGGCGCGCTCGACCACGGCGTCGCGGTCGGAATCGAACGCATCGAAGTTCAGATGCGCGTGAGAGTCGATCATCAGCCGATGCCGGAGCCGGAAGGAAGCGGGCCGTCAGTGGTCAGCAGGCGCAGCGTGCCGTCGTGAGATGCTGCCAGCAGCATGCCGTTGGATTCGACCCCACGAATCTTTGCAGGTTTGAGATTGGCCACGATCACGATCGACTTGCCGACCAACTCCTCGGGTTTGTAGTGCTGCGCGATTCCGGCGACGATCTGCCTACGCTCAACGCCGACCGCCAATTGAAGCACGAGCAGTTTGTCGGCTTCGGGATGTTTCGCCGCCGCGATGACCTCGGCGGTGCGGAGCTGCACACCCTTGAACGTGTCGAATGTAATGTGCAGGTCGGTCTGTGTCATTGCCGGGGCATCGGCAGCCGGCGGAGTCGGTGTCGTTTTGTCCATGCGCGGAAAGATGGGTTGGTCGTCCTGTAGTTTGAACGGACCGGGACAGCGGTCCCAGCCGTTGAGCGATGCGCGGTTCAGTTCACTCTCCGGTTTCTTAAAACCGAGTGTGCGAAGGATTTGTCGTGACTTGTCGGGAAGTACCGGCGAGAGCAGCAGCGTCGCGACTCGTATTGTCTCGGCGGCGGTGTTAAGCACCGCACCGAGACGCGACATCTGATTCTGCTTCGCCAGCGCCCACGGCCGCGCCTGTTCCATATACCTGTTGCACAGGCGGGCCAGATTCAGTCCGGCAGTGATTCCATCGTTGGGCGACAAGTTGTCGATGGCGGTTTCAAAGGATTGCACCGCCCGTGCAACAGCGTCGCGCAACTCGGCATCGAGTTTGTCCGGAGCGTTCTCGGACGGGCGCTGTCCGTCGTAGTGACGTTGAATCAGCGTGACTGTGCGTGACACGAGATTGCCCAGATCGTTGGCCAAGTCGGCATTGAACTGCCGCACGAACTCTTCCTCTTTGACATCCCCGTCCTGACCGAACGGGAACTGCGTCAGCAACAGGTGACGCGCGCCGTCGGGTCCGAATCGCTCGACCATCGCATGCGGGTCGATGGCGTTCCCCAGCGACTTGCTCATCTTCTGGCCGTTGACCGTGAAATATCCGTGGATGAAGATCGTGTCGGGCGGTTTCTCGCCGATGGACAAGAGCATCGCCGGCCAGTAGACGGCATGAAACTTCAGGATGTCTTTGGCCATCAGATGCACGACATGGCCATTGGTCCACCGACGGTCGAACGACGTGCGATCATCGCCGTACCCGATGGCGGTAATGTAATTCGGCAGCGCGTCGACCCAGACATAGGCGTTTTGCGACGGGTCAAACGGCAGCGGCACCCCCCAGTCGACTTTCTCCCGCGATGCGGAAAAGTCTTCCAGCCCCTGCCGGAAGAGTCCGAGCACTTCGCGTCGGCGTTCATCGGGCAGAACGCGAATCGTACCGTCGCGGATCATTCCTTCGACTTGTGTCAGATACGCGGTCAGCCGGAAAAAGTAATTCTTCTCGCTCAGTTTCTCGGGGGTGGTCAAATGCTCCGGGCACTTGCCGTCGACCAGTTCTTTCTCCGTGATGAACTTCTCGCAGCCGAGACAGTAGAGCCCCTCGTACACGCCCTCGTATAGCACCGGAAGTCCATCCGGTCCCTTGGCGCGGTGCATTCGTTCGAGCATGGACTGCACACCGCGCACATGGCGCTCATCGGTCGTACGGATGAACTGGTCGTACTGGATGCCGAGCCGTTCCCATGTGCGCTTGAATGCCTCACTGTGTCGGTCGCACCACTCTTGCGGCGTCATCTTATTCTTGCGCGCGATTTCGGCGATGCGCGCGCCGTGTTCATCCGTGCCGGTCAAAAAGTACGCATCACGTCCCAGCAGCCGATGCGCGCGAGTCAGATAATCGGCGACGATCGTCGTATAGGCGTGGCCGATATGCGGCTTGTCGTTGACGTAGTAAATCGGCGTCGTGATGTAGATCGGACGCTGTGAGGATGTCCCGGGCATTGTGCGTTGCAGGCAGAGGGTGGATCGGACTACTCAAACCACGATTCGGGCTTGCCCTTGGATTGGCGAATCTCATCGAGCGTAACATGCTCTCGGCGGCCGTCGGGCAGTCGTACGGTCATGCGGTCGCGCAGGACATTGACATCGCTGATCGTCCCGGCGCCGTCCGCCGTCTGCCAGCTTTGTCCCGGATCGGGAAACTGCCGCATCGCTTCCTTATAATAGGTGCTCTCGTACCGCAGGCAGCACAAGAGACGCCCGCAGTTGCCGGAGATCTTGGCCGGATTCAGCGATAACCCCTGATCGCGTGCCAGTTGTGTCGTGATCGGTTCGAATTCCTTGAGAAACATGGTGCAGCACTGTTCGAAGCCGCACGGTCCGATGCCGCCGACCCGCCGCGCTTCGTCGCGCGCGCCGATCTGGCGCAATTCGATGCGTGTCTTGTAAACGCCCGCCAGGTCCTTGACCAATCGGCGGAAGTCGACGCGCTTCTCGGCGGTGAAGTAGAACGTCATTTTGTTTCCGTCGAATTGCCACTCGGCATCGACGACTTTCATGTTCAGCCCGTGCTCGGCCGCCATGCGGATGCACTCGCTGCGTGCGTCCAGTTCTCGGCGACGGTTTTCGGCGTCGCGCGCCAACTCATCGTCGTTGGCGATGCGGAGGATCGGCAGCGGCCGGATGTCGGCGGTTGATTCCTTCGCCGGTTCGAGTTTGAGCAGGATGCGTCCGATGTCCTCTCCGCGCTCGACCTGCACGATGACGAAGTCGCCGTTGCCGATCGGCAGCAGGTAGGGATCGCGGTAATACTCTTTACGGGATCCCTTAAACTCGACCACGTAGACAGACGGTCTGTTCACGGCCGGTTTGGGTTCTGGGGCCGTCGGCTCGTGGCGATCGTTCCCCTCCGATGGCTGATGGGGCATGTCACCCAATGTGCGGTCTCTCCATTCAACAATTCACGCCGTGCGGTTTGAGCGGCACGGCAGCCGGATCGCAATATCGACCAGTGAGCGGGCAAGTCAAGGGCCTTGGCCCGACACGCGGGGCTCACCGGCTCCCAGTCGGCGCCGCAATGCCAGAAACGTCGCGACCACTGTCATGCGCGCGGCGACATTAACATAGAGCGCCGCCCGTCCGCGTTGCAGAATCTGCCAGCACTCCCATGCGGCCTGCGCGTCCGCCAACTGTCCACGGGAGCCGGTCTTGACCGACCCGCCGGCACACTCACGCTTCAACAGCGCCCCCCAGACATCAAACGCCAACAACGCCTGATCCAGTCTCAACTTCACACTTCCGGCCGGGAAGAATGATTCGATCGTCGTGGTCAACTCATGCGTTTTGCTCCGAAACGCCGCCTTCCAAAGACTGACCATGTCGGCGCGCCATTGGGCCAAAGACGGATCGCACAATCGCAACGCCTGTCCCCAACCGCCGCCGCAAATCTCTGCCACCGTTTCTGCCTCCTCAGGATCGAGGCCTCGCGCGGTGATCAACCGTGCGGCGACGGCCGCTGGATCGACCGGCGCAAAACGGACCGATTGGCAGCGCGAGAGCACAGTCGGCAACAAACGTCCCGGATCGGCGCTGGACAGGATAAAGTAGGTGTCGGGCGGCGGCTCTTCGATGCTCTTCAACAGGATCGTCTGCGTGTCATGCGCCATCTGCTCGGCCCCGCCGATCAGAACCACCTTTGCCCGTCCCTCGACGGCAGTCATGTGCAACCGGTCGATCGTTTCACGGACGCGGTCGATCGTCAGATAGGGACGCTTCGCGAACCGCACGACGGCAAACGGGTCGGTACGCTTTGCCTCCCACACCGCCTCAATGTCCTCCCGCTCGTGATCCTTCGTGACGGGGAAGAGAACATGCCAGTCTGGATGTGTTCCCGTCCAGACACGGCTGGTCTCGCGAGGAGTGTCCGGGCTTTCAAGGAGTGCCGATGCCAGCCAAAGCGCCGCCGGCCATTTGCCGACGCCATCCGGGCCGGCGAACAGGTAGCAGCGAGCGATACGTCCGTGCCGCACCGCGTGGCGCAGCAGACGCTCGACTGTCGATTGTTCCCAGAAGACCCCGCTCACACGTGAGAATGAACCACCGGATCAGCCGGAAGGCAAGCCGCCCGGAGCGCGCGGGGATTGTACGGGCGTGGTTATGATTTCATCGATTCGAGAAACTTCTCGTTGTTCTTGGTCTTCCGCATGCGGTCGCTTAAGAATTCCATCCCCTCCACCGGGTTCATGTCGGAGAGGAACTTCCGCAGCACCCAGATTTTGCCCAACGTGTCCTCGGACAGCAGCAATTCCTCTTTGCGGGTCGACGAGCGCGTCAGGTCGATCGCCGGGAAGATGCGCCGGTTCGACAGACGTCGATCCAGCACCAGTTCCATGTTGCCGGTGCCCTTGAATTCCTCGAAGATGACTTCGTCCATGCGCGAGCCGGTCTCGATGAGCGCGGTCGCCACGATGGTGAGCGATCCGCCCTCCTCGATATTGCGCGCCGCGCCGAAGAACCGCTTGGGGCGCTGCAGGGCATTGGCATCGACGCCGCCGGAGAGAATTTTGCCGGAGTGCGGCACCACCGCGTTGTGAGCGCGCGCCAGGCGCGTGATCGAATCCAGCAGAATCACCACATCCTGTTTGTGCTCGACCAAGCGCTTGGCTTTTTCGATCACCATGTCGGCGACCTGCACATGGCGTTCGGCCGATTCATCGAAGGTCGAGGAAATGACCTCGCCTTTGACCGAGCGCTTCATGTCGGTGACTTCCTCGGGGCGTTCGTCGATCAACAGCACCATCAGCTTGACATCGGGGTGATTGGCGGTAATCGAGTTGGCGATCTTCTGCAGTATGATGGTCTTGCCCGCTTTCGGGGGCGACGTAATCAGCCCGCGCTGGCCGCGTCCGACCGGCGTGAGCAAGTCGATGATCCGGGTCGAAAGGTCTTTGGGGTCGACTTCGAGATTGAATTTCGTTTCCGGATACAACGGCGTCAGGTTGTCGAAGAGCGTCTTGTGCTTGGCGACATCGGGGTTTTCGAAGTTGACCGCTTCGATTTTCAGCAGCGCAAAGTAACGCTCGGTTTCCTTGGGGGGCCGGACCTGTCCCGAAACCGTATCGCCGGTGCGCAGATCGAAACGTTTGATCTGCGACGGTGAGACATAGATGTCGTCGGGGCCGGGCAGGTAATTGTAGTCGGGGGATCGCAAAAACCCGTACCCCTCTTCGAGGATCTCCAAGACCCCCTCGGCGAAGATCAGGCCGTCCTTTTCGGTGTTGGCTTCGAGGATTTTGAAGATCAGCTCCTGCTTGCGCAGCCCCGAGACACCGGGAATCTCCAGTTGCTCGGCGATCTCCAGCAGTTCGGAGATGGTCTTAGCTTTGAGTTCAAGAATGTCCATGAGTGTCCACCTTGGTGCGGCACCGATCCTGATCGGCGCCGGTTCGTATGTTGATCATTATCTGTCTGTGATGGATCGGTCTTCGGTTTGCGGGGCAACCGGTCATGCCATCCGGCTCAATCATCCGGCAGTGCCCGCGTCGGCGCATCCCCCCAGAGCTTTTCGAGCGAATAAAACTCCCGGAGCTTCGGAAGGAAGATGTGTACGACCACATCGACGAAGTCCATCAGGATCCAACCGCTTTCTCCATACCCCTCCGTGTGCCACGGGCGGGTGTCGTGTTCTCGGAGCTTTTCGGTGATGTGGTTGGCCACGGCCCTTGCCTGAACCTCGGCGTCAACCGAACAGAGGACGAAGAAGTCCGTGACCGATGAGTGCTTTCGCAGGTCAATGATGCGGATGGCATATGCCTTCTTCTCGCGGGCCAAGCGCCCGGCGAGTCCGGCCAGCCGCGCGGATGTTATGGTGTCGGCCTCCTTGCGATTGTGCGGTTTGCGAAGATCACCGTTCGGTGGTTTGTGCCGTCGGCGGCTGCGGCTCGACTGTCTCGGAGCCCAATACGATGGTTAGATCGACGCCGAGATCGTTGGCGCCGCTGTTGTCCTGAATAGCGCAGTCGCCGAGTTGCAGCGCCCGCACGATGTCGCGCGCCTGGCTCGGGACCAGTTGACGATTGATCGCGAAGCTCTCACGGATCGTCGTGCGGTCGTAATTGCCGATGTCGACGACATCAAAACGCATCCGTCCGACCGATAGCTCGGCCAGCCGATCGCTCACACGGCGGGCCAAACCTGGCCGTCCACAGCCGTTGAGCACCTGCACCCGTACGACGACCGGCGGCTCCTGGGTCTCCGATCCGGAATACCCCAGGCGCGTCGAGAACGAAAAGACAAAGACACTGACTAAGACCGTGGCGACGATGATGCCCAGTTCCAGCAAGCGCGACCGCAGGCGCGATGGGGCGCCGGCCTTCGGATGTGCACGTCGTGTACGTAAAGATGCTGACATAGTCTCTAATGCCTGACGATGAGGTTGTGTCGTGTGCTAAACGGGCCGGGTGAGGCGGATCGCGGCTACCGATACCAAGGCGAGTACGGATTGAAGATCGATCGAGTCCGGTATCCGTAGCCCGTTCCCAGACCATCCTGCCAAAGTACCGGGACCGTTCGGTAGTCCACCGAGAGGTGGAACGCATCCGACGGTCGGTAGTCCAGACTAACGCTCGGCAGGAACTTGTCTGAACCCATCAATTCTCTCCCCCCTGAATTCCTCAAAAATCCGAGTGGCTGGTGCAAATACCCCAGGCCGACACGGAGCATTAACGGATCGGCAATCTGATAGGAGACCGTGTTGGTATAAAGCCCCAGCGATCCCGAGTAGCCTGATCCGGAAATGTAACTGATGGAGTACGACTGCGACATCTTGAGCCGCGACGGATCCAACAGACTAAAACCGCCGCCCGATGGGGCCGTGGACAACTCCTTGAGGCGCTCCGCCCCCTGAAACGACGTATTCCCATGCGGCATGGACATCTGCCCGTACGCCACCTGCGGCAGGGCCAATGAACACACAGCCAACCCGATCATCAGACTCTTAGTCATGTCGCGCGAATTCCTGCCGAACAACTGCCGATGTCTGAGAATTCGCCGCCCCTCTGGACGGTAATCAGTACGCGATTCCCTTGACCTGTCAAGCCCATTTCCCGCGCCGGTCAGCACTGTCCTCAATAATGTCATCGGCATCGTACCCCGCAGCCAAGACTCTTATACGCTCACGCGGCCGCTTCGATGGCAATTCATATAACAGTATGACCCACAGCTTGTTCCGACGGAGGCGGACTCTATTCCAACGACCTAAGCTCTTCGGGGGTGTTGACGCCGAACACCTCAAGGTAGTTGGCGGTACGATGGGCGACGACTTTCCTGCCCTCCTCTCGCAGCAAGCCGATGGCGTCGGTGAGATAAAACTCCTTTTGCGCATTGTTGGCTTCGACCCGGCTCAGAAGCTGCCAGAGCCCTTCGCAGCGGAAGCACATCAGCCCCGCGTTGATCTCTCGGATGGCACGCGTGGTCTCGTCGGCGTCACGATGTTCGACGATCCGTTCGACGCTGCCGTCTTCGGCGCGCACGACGCGGCCATACCCGGTCGGATCGGGAACCTCGGCGGTCAGAATCGTCGCGGCCGCGTCTTCTTTGAGATGAGCCGCGATCAGCGATGCGACTGTTCGTCCGGTCAACCTTGGGACATCGCCCAGGGCGACCAGAACGTGCCCGCGGAACAATCTGAGCACTCCTTCCGCCTGGCGCACCGCGTGCGCGGTGCCCAACCGCTCCTGCTGCCAGACAAACTCGACCGGATCGGCGAAGAACTCCCGTTCGACCAGCTCGCCGTGATGCCCGATGACCATGATGATCTTCCCGATCCCGGCGCCGCGCAGCGCAGTGACAACCCAGCGCACCAGCGGCTTGCCGTGCCAGTGCAACATGACCTTGGGGGTCTCGACTCCCATACGTTTGCCCAAGCCGGCCGCCAGAACGACAGCAGCGACCGGGGCGTTGGTTTGATCTGGCATTAGCGATTGTACGGGAGAGTTTCGTGGTTATTGGCGCTGACGGTTTTGCGCGTCGACATGGATGATGGTCGGTTCGGGAACCGCTCCTTCGGTATCCAGGAAACCGTACGCAATGATGATGACCTCGTCGCCGACAACCCCAAGTCTTGCTGCCGGGCCGTTGAGACACACTTCGCCCGGTTTGCCGGCGATCACGTACGTTTCGAAGCGCTCGCCATTATTGAGATTCACCACCTGGACCCGTTCGTGGATACGAATCCCGGACACGGCGAGCAGATCGGTGCTGATTGCGATCGATCCTTCGTAGGCCAATTCGGCGCCGGTGACGCAGGCGCGGTGAATCTTGGCGCGGCAGACTTGGATCAACATGGCATGTGCGTATCAGCGAACAACGATGTTGTCGATGTACCGGCGGCCGCAGGCGGCACTCTTCGCGAGGCATTTCGCGGCGATCAGGATCACCACCGGCGGGTTCAGTCTTCGTTGCGAAGCGAGCGTGGACGGGTCGCAGAATCCGATATAATCAATCGTGAAGAATCCGCCCGTTTCCACGATTCGCCTGATCTGACGCGCCAATTCCGACGATGACCGCGCACCCTTTCTGATCCGATCCGCCGCCCAACGCAGAGACCGGCTGATGGCGCCTGCCGCGACCCGTTCGGCCGCGCCAAGATAGACGTTACGTGAAGACAGGGCAAGTCCACCGGGTTCTCGCACCGTCGGTGCGACGATCAAGCCAACCGGGAGATTGAAGTCCTCAATTAATCGGCGGATGATGATCGTCTGCTGATAGTCCTTCTGCCCGAACACGGCCACGTCGGGCCGGATAATCTCGAAGAGCTTCAACACAACGGTGGCGACGCCGTCGAAGTGCCCCGGTCGGGATGTCCCCTCCCAGTAATCCCCAAGCGATCCGACGCGGACCGTGGTCTCGAATCCGTCGGGATACATGGTCCCGACATCGGGGGCGAACACGATCTCGGCTCCCTCTTCGCGACAAAGCGCTATGTCGCGGCGCCATGTGCGCGGGTAACTCTTGTAGTCTTCCTCCGGTGAAAACTGTGTCGGATTGACAAAGATCGATACGACCGTGCGCTTGGCCCGCTTGCGGCAGCGACGGATCAACGAGCTGTGTCCCTGATGCAGGGCACCCATTGTCGGCACCAGTCCGACGCTCTCGCCGCGCGTGTGCCACTGGGCGATCGCGCGTCTCGCCCCCCCGATGCTTCGGACAATCTTCACCGGAAGTTTTCTTCCCACGCCGGACGCGTGATCAACTCGACGGCGTTCCCCGCCGGGTCGCGAAAGTAGATCGAGCGCGCCGACCATTTCGGCCACACGTGCTCTTTCTCGATGATCACGCCGTGCGAGGTCAAATGCCGGAGCCACGGATCGTATTGGTCCGGATCGATCTGAATCGCAAAGTGCCCGCTGCCGGTGGTGCCGTGTTGGGGAAGGTTGAGCTGGACAGAGCTTTCACGCGGATCGAAGGCCAAGAGCACTGTGTGGCCCACAGCGAAAAACCGGTGCGCGGCACTGGCCGAAAACCGCCGCAGGCCCAGCACATCGCGATAGAATCGCTCGGCTTTGTCGAGATCCTCGGCATAGATCACCGTCTCGATGAGATGATTGAGCCGTGGAGCATCAGACATTGGAATTGCGGCGATGAGGCGCTCAGTACGATTCGTCGGGCGAGGGGAAACGCTGCGTGCGCACATCGTCGCAGTAGCGTGTCAATGCCTCGCGCGCGGCGTCGTGAAGGTTGGCGTAACGGCGCACGAACTTCGGTTTGAAGTCGGGGAAAAGTCCCAACAGATCATTGGTCACCAGGATTTGCCCGTCGCAGTTGACGCCCGCGCCGATACCGATCGTGGGAATGGAAATGCGTTTGGTGATCCGCCCGGCCAGATCGCCGGGGATGCCTTCCAGCACGATGGCAAAGCATCCGGATTCGGCCAATGCCTCGGCGGACTCCTCGAGAAACTGACGGTCCGCTTCGGTCCGCCCCTGCACCGCATAGCCGCCGAAACGATGAATCGACTGCGGGATCAGGCCGATGTGTCCCATGACCGGGATGCCGATTTCGATCAACCGCTTGATCGTCGGCACGATCGGCAGTCCCCCTTCGAGCTTCACGGCGGCCGCGCCGCCCTCCTTAAGGAAGCGTCCCGCGTTGCGCACCGTGTCATCGGCGCTCGCCTGATACGACATAAACGGCATATCGCCGACCACCAGCCCACGTTTCATCGCACGGCTGACCGCACGCGTGTGGTAGATCATCTGATCGACCGTGATCGAGAGCGTCGATGGCTCGCCGTAGAAGACCATGTTCGCCGAGTCGCCGACCAGAACCCCGTCCAAGCCGACCTCATCGAGCAGACGCGCCGTGTAGTAATCGTATGCGGTCAGCATGACGATCCGCTGCCCCGCACGCTTAAAGCGTACAAAGTCCTGTACCGTGACCGGTCGGACGCGCGCAGGCGGTGGGGTCTGGATCGCGTCGGTCGCCGGCGATTGCGGCGCGCGCTTGCGCGGTTTCATTGCGGTTTGTGCCATATGATCGTAATAAAGCGAATCGGCGGGCCCGAAATCAAATTACCCGCGCGGGCCCAACGCCCAAGTTCAAGTCGATTCTTCGCATAGTAACCGCCCCGCCGGGCAGTTCGTTCCTCAGTTGCTCAATGGTGCGACCGATGATCGGATGAACGATGTCGGGGGTCAAGTCGCACAACGGCTGCAACACGAAGGCGCGCTCCATCATGCGGGGATGGGGTACGATCAAATCGATGTCCTCGACGATCGCGCTTCCATACAACAACACGTCCAAATCAATCGTGCGCGGCCCTTTGCGGACATCGCTGCGTTTCAATCGCCGCTCAATCTCACGCAGACGTCCGAGCAGATCGTGCGGCGGGATGTCGGTCTCAATCTCCCATACGCAGTTGTAAAACATACCCGGCCCCGCCTCGCCGACCGGTTCGTTTTCGTACACCGGCGATGAACGCATGCCATCAATGCCACCTGCCGCAGTCAGCATCCTGAACGCCTCTCGCAAATAGAAGGCGCGGTCGCCGACATTGGAGCCGACGCCGACATAGGCGGTCGTCAGAGATGTCCGTGGAAGCATGAATGAACCCGTCATGCGCTCTCGCCGGACATATCGACATCCGAATCGAATTCGACTTCGATATGATCGAGGTTGCCGGGTATCGGCGGGATCTTTTTGCGCACGCGCACGATGACGCGTTGCGCGCCGAACTCGCCCTTGAGTTCACGCGCGATGCGCGCGGCCACCGTCTCCAACAGATTGAATTTGTGCTGTTGCACGATTCGTTCGACGACCCCATACACCGCAGTGTAATTGACTGCATCGGCCAGCCGGTCGGACTCGGTCGCGCGCGCGATATCGACAAACAGCTCGCAATCGACCTCAAAACGGCGCCCGGTCTCGCGCTCGGCCGCCGAGACACCGTGGAAGCCGTAAAACGTCATATTGTGCAGACTAATCCGCGCCATTACACGGCATCCTTCCCCTCCGAGCGGCGTGCGCGCTGTCCCATGCGACGGCGCGACAGCCGTTTTTGGTAGAGCCGCGCGTGCGATGCCAGCCGCTGGGCCACTTCGTCGACCGTTCGGCGCGTCTCCGGAAGAACCATGCGGACAAAACCTTCGCCGCGTTCGCCGAAGTCGGTCCCCGGTGCGCAGAGGATTCCCGCACGGCGCAGCAGACGACGGCAAAATGCGCGCGACCCGACTGCGGCATCGACGGCTACCCACAAGAACGGCGACGTCGGCGACGATCGCGGTTTCCAGCGCAGGGCGACTGCGGTCTCGGTCAGCACCGTGCGCGCGTGGGCCAGCGCGTCGGTCCGATGCGCCAGATGTTGTTCGGCCCGTTCGAAGAGTACTTCGGCGATGGCAACCGATTGTCGCGTCGGAAGCGCCTGCGCCGCCTCGGCCAGGAATGCAGCCGCGCTGATCGCCTCGCGGTTGCCGCAGACGGCTGTCAACGCCAGACCCGGCACTCCGAAGTTGGCGCCGATGGATGCCATCTCCACACCGACACTCTGCGCCCCACGCGCTTCCAAAAACGTGCGCGGACGGTACGCGCCGCTGGTGGCAAATGTAAACGCGGCATCATAAGCGATGAGAATGTTGTGCCGTCGGGCGAATGCCACGCTTTCGGTCAATGTCGCCAGATCGGCCGATGCCCCCGTGGGGTTGTGCGGGTATCCTAACACCATCATCGGGATGCGTCCGACCAGCCCGGTGTCGAGCATGGCGAAACTGGGCAGGTAGTCGTTGCGCTCCAACAGGTTATACGGCATTACCCCGGCATTGCACAGCGCGACCGCGCCGCGCTGATACGGCAGCCCCGGATCGGGCAGCAGCACCATTTCGCCCGGATTGACGAACGATAAAGTCAGAAAATGCAGCGCAAGGATCGTGTTCGGCACGAGCGTGATTTCCAGTTCCGGATCGAGAATGACTTCAAACCGTTTGCGATACCACGCGGCAATCAGCTCGCGCAGATGCGCTCGTTCGTCGAATGATGCCGATTGCCATCCATCGGCTGCGAGCGCATTGTCGATCGAATCAGAATGATCGGAGGCCGCGTGCGAGAGCCGTGACAAGTCGATGACTTCAACACCGCGTTTACGCAGACGCGCCGCAAGGCGCACCAGATCATCGGGCGGCACCGGCATCCGCTGCAACCGGTCGCTGCGGTCCAGCAGAATTTTTCGCGCTATCGGCATCGCGAGGGGTCCGACATGGCGGGGGTCACTGAGAGCCGCGCTTCGCGCCGACCTGGCAGGCGCCGCACACAGGGGTCTCATCGCCGGAGAATCGCGAATGCAGAGTCCCCGAGAGCGACAGCAGTTCGTCGACCTGCCGGCAATCGAGATGATCGGGCTCTTTCAGCGCGCGGGCGATGTGCACTATCTGCGCGAAGCGTTCGACTGTTTCCATTTTGCGAAACGCGTCTTCCAGATCGGCGCCGATCGTCAACACACCATGATTCTTCAACAGAAACGCATCGAAACGATCGAGATACTTTTCAATCGATTGTCCGACCGCCGCCGTCGACGGTGTCGCGTATTCCGCCAACGGCACCGAGCCGAGTGTGGCGACGACTTCGGGGAGGATGCAATCCGCCAGCGCAATCCCGGCGACTGCGAACGCAGTCGCGTACGGCGGATGCCCATGCACGCACGCGCCGACATCGGGGCGCGCATTCAGCGCCGCCAAATGCATCAGCATCTCACTCGACGGTTTGCGCGTGCCCTGCTTTTGTTTTCCCTTGGGATCGACGACTGCCATATCTTCGGGACTCATGAATCCTTTGCACATCCCGGCGGGGGTGATGAGAATGTTCCCGTCGGCCAATCGCGCCGAAATGTTTCCCTCGGCAGCGACAATCAGCCCGCGCGCGTACATGCGCGCGCCGATGGACACCATCTCCCGCCGCAGTTGAAAAACCGACGGCGTTGGCCCCGGATTTGCCACGCTCGCAATTAAGCCGCAGCCACAGAGGCGAATCAATCGGTTTGTCCGAACGCGCTTGACCTGAACGCATGCACGCCCTACGCTGATATGGGAGATGATGGTCGAATGGCCGTCTGCTGGAACTGTGGCCAGAGTTATGATCCGCCCGATCCGATCACGCGTGAGAGCGAGTGCCCGCGCTGCGCGGCATATCTGCGCTGCTGCCGCAACTGCACCTTCTACGAGCCGGGTACGCACAACGACTGCCGCGAGCCGCAGGCCGAGTTGCAGCCCGACAAGGAAGTCGCCAACGCCTGCGACTACTTTCGCGCGGCCGATGTCCCGAAGAACTCCGGCGGCGGCAAACCGAAACGCGACATTCGCGATCTCTTCAATGATGCTTGATCAGTTCTTCGTTGCGTGCATTGAGGGCACCAATGTCATTCCGAATCTCCCGAATCCCGTCCTGATTGCGGGACGGGATGAGCGGGGTGAGGAATCTCCAATGGGAAAGAGGCAGGACATGGAGATGCCCATCCCGAGGCGCAGCCGAGGGGATTCGGCATGACCGACGTATCGACTTGGGTCAGATTGCGATTCACCTCAGTTTTTAATCGCCCGATGACGAACAAAGTTAGTAGACCATATTGATGATGGAGACGACGAGCAAAACGAACTAAGCATAGGCCGGGGAGAGCACGCTTGAAAAACCCTCTACAATAGTCCAATGAAGGCCGTCCCCTACGGGTTGCGTCTCTTGCCGTGACCCCTGCCCGAGGCAAACAAGTCCGCTCGGTGCGGACTTGCCCGCCTCGGGCGGGGCAGCGAGGACTAAAAACCGGTGGTGGCTGTAAATCGCCTTTAACGTATCGATGGGGAAGGGTTTTTCAATCCAAACGCTCTCTGCAGGTGGCCGACCGCCCCGCGCAAGCGGGGCGGTTTTTTTGTCAGCGGTGTCCGCATTCCACCCATTCCAACTTGTTAAGATTGTCACAATGAGAATGCGAGTCGAGGTTCCGGCTTGGATAGGCGGGAATAGCCGATATATTGAATTGTAATACGAAATCGGAGGGGCGTGCAGATATGAAGCATCTGTCCTCCCCAACAAGGGGCCTTCGGCCCAAAGCCAATGGCCCCCTTTTGACGGGGACAATACTGTTACTGGCGTTGTTGCTGTTGCTGCCGGCAAGGACAGAGCAAGCCGCGGCAGGTCCTCTGTGGAGGGAAGGCGATTCTGCGTGGGCGGTGGCCGACTCGGCGCGCCTCGCCGATCTGGCCGCACGGTTTCCCGACGGGATCATCCCGCTCTGGGCACTCAGGCAGGACGCGCCGATCGTACCAACGGGCGCGCCAGATGTCTCTACCCCCGTGTCACCACATGATGCGTCGGACGCTGATGGGTGTGGTCCGCCGATAATCGAGATCAGCCTCGGAGACAACCACATTGCACATCACTTTGATCCATCGAGCCAGACCACGGAAGTGTACGTGAGCGACAATGCCACTCTTCAATATCGCTTTGATGCCGAACTCAATTACACCATAGACACGATTCCCGGTGTGAGTGAAGGGCCTTGGCTCGCCGTCGATCTCGATCGCGACGGTAATGTAGAACTCGTGACGCAGCACGCGGACATTCTGAGGATACGCTCAGCCCCGGACTGGACTGTGCGCGACTCGATCCAGTATCCGGGGATGGCCACGGTCATGAACCCGATTGCCATCAACGTCGACGCCGATGAGTACTTGGAGCTATGTGTCACACCGGTCGGATTCTTCTTCGACGGTTTCCTCTCTTTGATCAAGTACAACTCCGCTGCTGACTCGTTTGAGGAAGTCTCGCGTGTAATGCCGCCCAACGGCGCGATCGGGCGTCCGGCGGCTGGCGATTTTGACTCCGATGGGCGAGTCGAATTCATCTCGGGCAATTTCATCACGGGCTATGATCTGATCGAGTGGCAGGATACAGGCTTGGTGTACATCGGACACGTCGGTGACACGCTGCCGGGCAACAACTACAGCGCCATCGAATGCCGTCCTAAACCGGATGGGCTGCTCTACGCACTTGCGGGCCACTCCGGCACGGACGGATGGACCTATCAGTTATTGAAGCCTGTCGGGGACAATGATTTCGTTGTCGACCGCCGATTCAGCGCCGCCACCGGGTTTACGGGAATCCACTCTGTGGGTTCCGGCGACACCGACTGTGACGGGCTCGATGAATTGGCCATGCGGTTCTACCCAGATTATCAGACGTGGAAGTGGGATATGACGTCGTCGGATTTCGTTGTTTCATGTGCATGGAACAAGGATCAAGTCGGCACGATTGAGGCGTGGTATTCCGTCGATCTGGATCAAAACGGTACGCCTGAGTGGGGTATTCTCTCTTTGGAAGGCGGCACGTTTAGATCATATCCGTCGAGCTCATGCCACGTTTGCGACACTCTCGGACGCTGTCAGATCACAAGTCCCTGGTGTTTCTGCCCGTGCGCCGGCGACCCGGTCTGCGATCAGGTGACCGATGTCTTCGACGTCGTTCAGGGAGTTGATGTCGCGTTTCGGGCACAACCGGCTCCCTACTCGCTGAACTGCCCCAGGGATTTCACTGATATAAACTGCGACGGCGTCACCAACGTCTTCGACGTTGTCGGGCTGGTTGATGTGGCGTTCCGCAGCGGCGACCCTGCGGTGTTGTTCTGTAATCCGTGCCCGCTTTTGCAGCCATAGTATCTGTTGTGGCGTCACCCTCACTCGGGTGACGCCTGCTCACCGCCACGCCCCGCAGGGCGGGATCTTCGACGAGGGCGCGTGGCGGGCACATCAGTAACGAGTAGATTCAGTTGCGATTGAATCTCACCGCGCGGGTTTGCGGGCGTTGTTGCCGAGGAACAGGAAGAGGCCGTACGGTTCGAGCGCTTCGCGGTGGCGTTCGACAGCGGAATAGAAAATCTCTTCGGCTTCGGGACGATCGGTGCCGACTTCTTCGAAAAACTGCTCGGCCAGGCGGGCAATCGCTTCGACCGTTGCCGCGGTCGGCGCCATTTGGCGTCCCTTGCGAATTTCAAAACGTCCGGTGGCATCGACGGCTAATGCCGTCAACGGTTCGTGCACCGTGGCGACAATGTCGCGCGCGCGACGCCAGTCGGCCGCTAATCGCACCATTCCGCGCGTGCGGATCATCTTCGCCGACATCGCATTGAGCGCATTGATCAGCAGCGCCACCGGATCGGGACGGCCATACGACGCCTCCCCGGTCGTGCCGCGCGCACTTGTGGCCGACTTGCTGCGACTGTTGGCGACCGCTAAGGCGATGGCGTGAAACTTCGACCGCGCCACCATCTCAAACTGTTGCTCGTCGCTGTCGGGGAGCACGGTCGCGAACAGCAGGTATTCGGGCTGGTTGAAGAGGTGGACGCTGACGCGCTCGAATCGCAGCGTCAGCCGCGTGAATCCGCGCAGACGCTGATAGGTTTCGGTGAACAGCTTGATCAGCCGCTCGGTGTGCCGCTCGGTAAACGCCGCCGGGAACAGATGCTCGATCGCACCGTCGCGTTTGGCCAGCACCGCCACACCGGTGACGCCCACGTGGGCGCGGATGTCAGACAGGATTGCTCGCATCGTACACGGCCTCGAAGAATTCGGGAAAATCGTTGCGCAGATTGCCGACGTTCGCCTCCGGATCGGTGAGAATACCGAAGGCGCGTCCGCGAATGCGCGCGACAATCAGGTTTTCCGCGCCGAACTGCACAAAGCCATGACGCAGCTCTCCGACGCGAATGATCTCGGGCAATCCGAACACGATCGCCGAGAGCGCGGCAAACTCACGGTCCCACTCGGCGACCACGTCGCGAAAATGCCGGCGGAAGATCAGCGTGCCGCTTTGATCGAATTCGTACAATGCCATCGCATATGGGCAGGTGCGCAGCACTTCCTCGATGGTGTCGCGGAAGGTCGCCGCTTCGTACCCATCTCCTCCGGGAGTCGGCGACGGCTGTCTGCCCTCGGCGAATTCGGCCGCGCGGTCGACCACCAGCGCCATCGTCTCGGTATGAACGCGGTCGATTTCGATATCGAGCTTGAGCTGATTTTCTTCGCGCGCCAGATCGTCGGCCCAGTCGCGGTCGACTTTGTGCACCGTGCGTCCGTCGACGATCACCGAGGAGACCAGCCGTTGCCGCGGCCGGTATGCGAACTCGGTTTGCACCTGAATGATCTTGCCGAAGTGACGGTGCGATCCGAGCTTGCCCTGCGGGATGTAGCTGGTCGGTTCCATAGCGATGCGACGCCCCGTCTCGATGAGAGGGGCCTCTTAATGGATTATCGTTAACTTCCCGATTTGGTTTAGTGGGGCCTATGGCGAAGTCACAGCGACACACCGCCAGCGTCTCGGCGACCGGGCATCTGGTCGACTCCGGCATGCTGTCGGAAGCGATGGACCGGATCGTGCGCGGCGGCGGCACTTTCCGCGTGCACGAGTTCGATTTGGGGCGCACCAACGCCGATCCCAGCCGCGCCACGCTTGAAGTCGGCGCCGAATCCAGGCGTCTGCTCGATGAACTGCTCGACCGTCTGGTGCAGCTTGGGTTCTACACCGATGCGGTTAAACAATTGGTCGTGAAACGTGCCCCGCGCGATGGCGCTGCGCCCGATGGGTTCTATTCCACCACCAACCACGCCACCGAAATCTACAGCAACGGCCGCTGGCGGCGTGTTCGCCATCAGCGCATGGACACGACCATTGTCGTAAACAGCGACAACGATTCTCCGGTGTGCCGCAAATTGCGCGACCTGAAACGCGGCGAGCGCGTGGTCTGCGGCCACGACGGCATTCGCATTCTGCCGGAATTCAAACGACGCGACCGGTCCGACTTCGGCTTCATGACCACCGATGTTTCGTCGGAAAAGAAAGTCGAATGGGTAGTCGGGCGCCTGTGTGACTGGATTACGAAACGCACCGGCAAGCTGATCGTCGTGGCCGGACCCGTAGTCATCCACACCGGCGGCGGCGAACCTTTGGCGGCGATGATTCGCGATGGACACGTCGATGTCCTGCTGGGCGGCAATGCCTTGGCGGTCCACGATGTCGAACGCGCTCTGTTTGGCACCTCCCTGGGGATCGACACCGCGACGGGCGTCGCCGTCGAGCATGGCCACCAGAATCACATGCGCGCGATCAATGCCATCTGTCGCGCGGGCAATCTCAGGAAGGCGGTGCAACGCGGCATTATCAAAGATGGTGTCATGCACGCGCTGATCAGCCGTCACGTGCCGTACGTCCTCGCCGGTTCGATCCGCGACGACGGCCCATTGCCCGAGGTCATCAGCGATGCGATCGCAGCACAGGAAGCATATGCACGGCATCTGCGCGACGCTGAGATTGTCCTGATGCTCTCCTCGATGTTGCATTCCATCGCAGTCGGCAACATGCTCCCGGCATGGGTCAAGACCGTGTGTGTTGATATCAACGCACAGGTCGTGACCAAGCTCGCCGACCGGGGATCGCATCAGGCGATTGGCTGTGTTACTGATGTCGGTCTATTCCTCCATATGCTGTCGGATCGGCTTCGTAACTTGAAATCGACTAACTGATTACTGAGAATTTCGTTTTCGGTTGACAGAGCAAGTCGTCTTCGGCAAATTCTTACCTGTGGGTAATTACCCTATGCTAAGAAACGTGTCGACGAAACTTACTCTCGTCGGATTACCGATGGTGATCATCGGGTGCGATGGATTGATGACCAGTCCGCCGACTCGGGGCGATGATTTCGAATCGGCGTTCGACGATCTGCCACACGAATTGAACGCCATGTTTGCGGCGGGAGATGAAAACTTCGAACGCGTGTTCATAGTCTCCGATGGCCTCGGTCCGATCTTCAACAACACTGGGTGTGCAAGCTGTCATCCCGGCGACGGGCGGGGGACTCCGAACGAGGCACTGATTCGGTTCAGTGTGAACGGTGATCTGTTGCCCGCGCATGGCGGCCCGCAACTACAGGACAAGGCCATCCCTGGAGTCCTGCCCGAATCCCTGCCCGGAGAGGTTGCGTTACAGTCCTCGACCCGTCTGCCGCCTCCCGTTTTCGGCGTCGGTTTGATCGAGCACATTCCGGCTGAGGCAATCCTGGCCAATGCGGATCCCGACGATTCCGACGGCGACGGCGTCTCCGGTCGTCCGAACTGGGTACGGGCGGCGCCATTTGTTCCCTCCTCAGAGATTGGCGGTGGCGCGGGCGACCAGCTTGGTCGCTTTGGACGAAAAGCCAATGTTTCCTCTCTGTTGCAGCAAGTCGTGGAGGCGTATCATCAGGATATCGGCATCACCAGTGACTTCCTGCCGTCGGAGAATCCCCATCCGCAAGCCGGCGGGTTTGCGGTCGGGGACATTGTGGCCGATCCGGAACTCACGGCCGCCGAGGTGCTTCAGACTACAGTCTATGTGAGACTTCTGGCGCCGCCGAAACGGGGAAGCGTGACGGCGCGGGTGGAAACTGGGAAAGAGGTTTTCTACGGCATCGGATGCGCCAAATGTCACGTGCCCACCATGCATACAGGTCCCAGTAACATTGGCCCCCTTGATCGCGTGGCTGTCCACCTCTATTCCGATCTGTTGATACATGATATGGGCGACGGACTCGCGGATCACCGTCCCGACGGGCAGGCTTCAGGATATGAATGGAAAACTCCGCCCCTTTGGGGGACGCGGTTGGTACGGGAGTTTCTCAACGGCAAGGCATTCTATCTCCACGACGGCCGGGCGACGACTTTGGATGAGGCGATTCGTTGGCACGGAGGCGAAGCGGAGTCTGCCAAGCTGGGCTATGAAGCTCTCGATGAGGCACGGCGGGAAGCGCTGCTGGCGTTTTTGCGATCGCTGTAATCGGACATGGCGGGAGATGTGATCACGCGACGGGGATTCTGCCGGGCGGCGACGGCAACCGCCATCGGACTGCTCCTTCCGATGGCCGGCTGCGCGACAACGTCGGTGTTCCGCACCAGTATAACGGATGGACGCGTGCGGGTCCCCTTTGATCGAATTGTACCGGCGGATGAGGCTGAAGGAAGTGTCGTCGTCTATGCCGAAGGGTTACCGGATCCTATTCTCGTGATGCGCATCAACGCCGAATATCGTGCCGTGTCCGCGCGTTGCACGCATCTGGGATGCACGGTGCGTCTATCGGGCAGCCAGTTGCAATGCCCCTGCCATGGATCCACCTACGCACTCGACGGATCGGTGATCCGGGGGCCGGCGCAGGCACCGTTGACGCGGATTCCAGTCGAGGTGACATGGCACGGTGTCGATTTGCAGCTTGGGGAATCACCGCAATGAGACGGTTAACCGCGGCATTTCTTTTCGTTGTGCTGTTCGGAAACCTGGTCGCCGTCGGGCAGGACACGACGATGATAGATCGCCCGTTCGTCACGGGCGGCATTTACGATAAGCCGTATATCACTCGTCTGCGCGGACGGGCCAGCATTGGCGGCTATGCCGAAACTGCCTTTCGATTCGAACGGGAAGCGGGTTTCAAGAACGAAATGTCATTCGGTGTTGAGCGGTTCAATCTCTTCGCATTTGCCCCTGTTTCCGACCGGGTGCGACTGGCCGCCGAGCTGGAATTCGAAGAGGGCGGCGGAGAAATCAATTTGGAACTGGCGATCATCGACTTCGAACTGCATCCGGCGATGACGTTCCGTGGTGGTATTCTATTGTCGCCGTTGGGGCGATTCAACTTGGCTCACGACAGTCCCGCCAACGAGGTCAACGACCGCCCGCTGGTCAGTACCGAGATCATACCGGCGACGCTGTCCGAACCGGGGATGGGTTTTCTCGGCAGCATCCATCCTGCCGCACCATGGCGTGTGACCTACGAAGCCTATCTCGTCAATGGATTCCACGGCGGCATCATTAACGACAGCCCCAACGGGACGCGCATCGCGGCGGGAAAAGCGAATTTCGAAGACAATAACGCACACCCTTCACTGGTCGTTCGGGTTGCGTTGAGCCCCTCACCGCAATTCGAGGCGGGCATCTCCACGCACACCGGACCTTACAACGAATGGACGACCGAAGGTCTGGCGACTGATGAGCAACGGGATGTGATCATTGTGGCGGTTGACCTTGAAGGTCAGTGGAATCATTTGCGACTTCTCGGCGAATACGCCCACGCTTCGATAGAAGTGCCCGGTGAATCCGGCGGTGTTTTCGCCGATGAACAGTCCGGGTATTACGTGCAGTTATCGTACCGTGTGGTTTATGGCGTTTGGGCCGTATTGCCGCGGTCTCATTTCACCGCGGTGGTGCGGTTCGGATCGGTCGATTGGAACACGGAAATCGACGGCGACGATCAGCGGCGGCTGACTTTGAGCACGAATTTTCGACCCACCGACGACACAGTGTTCAAGCTTGATTATCAGTACAATTGGGTGACTGATGGTTTCAACAATGAGGTCACGCAGGCGGCGATCATCTTTGGATTGGCCTCGTATTTCTGAACGCGCGAGCAACGCGAAGAAGATGTTCGGAGACATATGGTTATGATTTGTGCGCTGTGCAAAGAGGTATCGGCGCGCGAAAATTGTACCTTGTATCACAATATCACGTGTTCTTAAGAGTTTGATGCACAATATATTGTGATTTTTTTGTGCTTAACGCGAAATTGTGGTTGACTCGTATGTTGCCGCGGGTCTAACGTCAATCCGGGAAATTGGTGGACCGGTTGAAGCTCTCTGTCCCTGAGCTTCACCGGGGGGGCACACGACGAAACAATTCAATACGTGATATAAGGTTTTGGTGCGTAATCTCTTAGGAGATCCCGCATCGGGGAGGATACATGTTTGGACCGACACCGGTTTTGGCCGAAAACGCGTTGCGCGTGCTCGAGCGGCGGTATCTGATCAGGGATGACGATGGACGCGTGGTCGAGACGCCGGCGGAGATGTTTTGGCGCGTGGCAAAAGCTATTGCCTCGATTGATGCCACGTACGGCTCCTCCGATGCCGAGGTCCAGAAGACCGCCGAGCGCTTTTACGGCGCCATGGCCAATTGCGAGTTTACCCCCAATTCCCCGACGATGATGAATGCCGGACGGCCCTTGGGCCAGCTTTCGGCGTGTTTCGTGCTCCCCGTGGGCGACTCGATGGAGGAAATCTTCGAGTCGATCAAGAATGCCGCGCTCATCCACAAATCGGGCGGCGGCACCGGATTTGCATTTTCGCGGCTGCGTCCGCGCAATTCGGTCGTCGCCTCGACCAGCGGCGTCGCCTCCGGTCCGGTGTCGTTCATGAAAGTGTTCAATGCCGCCACCGAGGCGGTCAAGCAGGGGGGGACTCGACGTGGCGCCAACATGGGCATCCTGCGCATCGACCACCCCGACATCGAGGAGTTTGTCGCCTGCAAGGACGATCTGACGCAGGTCACCAATTTCAACATCTCCGTCGCGGTCACCGATGAATTTATGACCGCGGTCGAACGCGGCACGCAGTACGCGCTGTATGATCCGCGCACGCGCAAGCCGTACGAACGCGACGGCGTCGTGCAGACGCTCGATGCGCGCAAGATCTTCGCGACCGTGGTCGAGCATGCGTGGCGCACCGGTGAGCCGGGCGTGATTTTCATCGACCGCGTCAATCAGGGCAATCCGACGCGCGGCCACGAAGAAATCGAAGCGACCAACCCTTGCGGCGAGCAGCCGCTGCCGCCGTATGATTCGTGCAATCTCGCCTCGATCAATCTGGGCAAAGTCGTCAAAGACGATCTGCCGCCGCACTACGACCGCCGCCGTCCCGCCGAGGGCATCGACTGGGATAAGCTCACCGAGCTGGTGCACCTGGGCGTGCACTTCTTGGACAACGTCATCGACGCCAACCGCTACCCGATCCCCGAGATCGAACGGCAGTCGCACGACAACCGCCGCATCGGCCTGGGCGTGATGGGCTGGGCCGACATGCTGGCCAGGCTCGGTGTGCGCTACGATTCGGAGACCGCGTTTGATCTGGGCGATCAGGTCATGGCGCACATCGACTCCGAAGCGCGCCTCTGCTCGTCGGATCTGGCAACCAAACGCGGAAAGTTCCCGAATTGGGACAAGTCGATCTACGCCGAGGAGGGCGTTTCGATGCGCAACACCACGGTGACAACCGTGGCGCCGACCGGGACGATCTCGATCATCGCCGGATGTTCTTCCGGGATCGAGCCGTACTACTCGGTTTCGTTCGTGCGCAATGTCATGGAGGGGACGCGGCTGGTCGATGTCAATCCGCTCTTCGAAAAAATTGCCAAGCAGCGCGGCTTCTATTCCGGCGAGCTGATGGAACGGATCGCCAACGCCAACTCGATTCAGGACTTCGACGAAATCCCCGAGGACGTGCGCGACGTCTTCCGCACCTCGGCCGATGTCAGCGCCGATTCACACATCCGTATGCAGGCCGCCTTCCAGAAACATGTCGACTCCGCCGTCTCCAAGACGATCAACATGCCGCAGAGCGCCACGCGCGAGGATGTCCAGACCGCGTACTGGCAGGCGTACCGTCTGGCATGCAAGGGCGTGACGATCTACCGCGACGGCAGCCGTCCGGGACAGGTGCTCTCCACCGGCGCCACTCCGGAATCGGCGCGCGCCAGCAATCAAATCGGCGCGTTCGACACGGCCGGCGTGCGGACGTTTATGGAAGATACGCCGGAAACCTCGCCGGTCGAAGCCATGCCCGAACCGCGCCCGGAGCCGAAAGCGAAACCCCGATCGCCGCAGCCGCAGCAGATGTCCAACGGCATCCATCCGGTCGACCGGCCAGACCGCATGCTCGGGTTCACCGAGAAGATCAAGACCGGCTACGGCAATCTCTATGTCACGATCAACATGTTCGACGGCAAACCATTCGAGGTGTTCGCCTCCATCGGCAAGTCGGGTTACTCGACGATGGCCGACACCGAGGCGATCTGCCGCCTGATATCATTGGCGCTGCGCTCCGGCATCTCGGTGCGTCAGATCGTCAAGCAACTGCAGGGGATCGGCGGCTCGCAGCCGGTGTTCGAACGGCGCGGCGTGGTCTCATCGATTCCCGATGCGATCGCCAAAGTGCTCAATGACAACTTCGGCAACGGCACCAAGATCAAGCGCCGTCCCGATATCGCCCAGGAGCACTGCCCCGACTGCGGCGGCATGCTCGAGCACGAAGAGGGCTGCGTCCTCTGCCGTGGCTGCGGTTATTCGCAGTGTTAGACTGACGCAGTAATCAACTCATGCGGAGTTTGATCCGCATGATGATTCGAAACACCCCCGCGCTCCCCCCGCGCTCCCCCCGCGCTCCCCCCGCGGGGGGTTTTTGCATGCGCAAGGGGCAATCGCCTTCGCTGGTATTTCGTGATGTGAATGAGCTGTCGAGACACATTGCAACACTCCTACAGACCCGCCCCCATTCCGGGGGTGATTCGCCGGGCGCCGTATCATATAGATAGCGTTGGAGAACCCCATGTTTCTGTTTCAGGATGGCGATGTGCTGGTGACGTACGGGTCCGGCGGCGTCTGGCCGCCGCGACGGTGGGTGCTGTGGGTCGTCTATCGCGGCATCCGCGCATTCCAGAGGGCCAAGTGGGGAAGCGGCGCCGATGCCGGTCCGACCCATGTGCGCGTGTGGCTGGGCGGTCAGTTCTTCGAGATGACCACACCCGTGGGCAAGTGGACCACGCGCGACGAGGTCATCCTTGACAAGAAAGATTGGAAAGTCGCGCGCTTTCGTGGGGCGATCGGCAATCTTCCGGCGATGCAGCAGAAGGCCGGAGCGATGGTCGGGCTTAAGTACGACATCGGCGACCTGCTGGATTTCGGACTATCGGGGCTGGTCGGACGGTTTGCCGGCTGGCTGCGCATCTTCGGCGACCGCGAGCGCAAGTACACGGTCTGCTCCACGGCGCTGGCCAAAGTCCTGCGCGCCGGGGGTGTGCCGTTTCGGGTCTCGCGCGATGATGTGCGGCGCGATGCCGGCGTCGCGGTGTTGTTTCGCGATGGCGCCGATCCGATTGACTTAATCGACAGCGCCATCGATCCGGCGTTTTTCGTCAACAACCCGACCCAGTGGGAAGTGGTGGGACAGTCGAGTCGGTGAGGGAAGTCATCGAGCCACTGATCAAGGGAGTGCTGAAAAACTCTCTTTTCCAATTCCGCTTCTTTCGAGACGAATCACCCGCCCGATGTGGCAGAGTCGGAGGTTTTTCGACACTCTCCAATGTCAGGGCACATTGCGTGCGGGAGCCAGGCGAGACGCCTGGAATACACAAATGAACACAAAAAAACCCCGCGCCATCCGGCGCGGGGTTCTTCATGACGGATACTGTGTGAGTCGTTCTCAGCCCTTCTGTTCGGCGGGATCGCGGTACATGGCCTGGATGTCGAGCGTGACTTTGACATCATCGCCGACCACCAGTCCGCCCGCGTCCAGTGTCTTGCTCCAACTGACACCATAGTCCATCCGCTTGACCGTTGTCGTGGCGGAGAACCCGACACGCTTGTTGGCGCCCGGACCTTCCAGCATGCCAGTCTTCTCGACATGCAGGATCACCGGCTTGGTGACACCGCGTATGCTCAGCAGCCCGTGCAAGTCGAACCGGTCGTTTCCCTTTGCGACGACATTCCCAGCCATCCACTTCTGGCCGTCGATCATCGCATCGGCGAACTCCGCTGTGCCTTCCATCATCTTACCGAACGTAAACTTGATTTCGGGGTTGTTCTCGACGTCGAAGAAGTCGGCGCTGCGCAAGTGGCCGTCGCGATTCTCGTTTTGGGTATTGACGCTCTTGGTCTGAATGGTCACTTCGACCGCCCAGATTGCGGTATCGGCGGGGTCATAAACGATCGTGCCAGAGAAATCGCTGAAGGAACCGCTGACCCGGCTGATGGTCATGTGGGTGACCGTGAAACCGACATTGGAATGGACCCGGTCGACCTTGAATTCGGTCGCGTGCGATGCGCCGATGAGCAGGAGCGAGGCAATTACGGCAAGTCCCAAGCGCTTCATGTTTCCGGTTCTCCTTTCGATAGTGGATATCGCGATTACGTTGAGGTCGGGTTGAATGCGACGAAGATACGGTCTCTGAACGGCGATGTCAGCAAAAACCGCATCATGGTTCGTGCCGCTGGAATACCACCAACGGCGCCTGTTCTTCTCCAAATGTGATCTTGCGGGCGACTGTCCCCAGCTTGGCCGCGGTCATGAGATAGGCCCACGTCGGCACCGGCATGCTCCCACAGCCGCGAATATGAACGCTCTTGCCGCGGTACTGTTCCCAGTCATGCGCATCCAGTTGCCGGCGGAATGACTCCTCCCGCAGCAGCCCGTTGTCGGAGAACTGCTCAAGGTCAAAAAGCGGCATACGGGACAGTGTTCGACGATCGCGTGGTTACGCCGAGAACGACGTGCCGCAGCCGCACGATTTGCTGGCGTTGGGGTTGGAAAACTTAAATCCGCCGCCGACGATCGCGGGGACATAATCGATGACAATGCCCTTCAGATACAGCGCGCTTTTGAGATCGACGATCACCCGCACGCCCTTGATTTCGAAGACTTTGTCGAACTTGCCGCTTTCGTTGTCGAAGTTGACTTGGTAGGTCAGTCCCGAGCAGCCGCCGCCGACCACCCCGAGACGCAGACAAAAATCATCGCCGAGTTGCTGTGATTCCATCAGCCGCTTGACCTCGGCCGCTGCTGCATCGGTCAGTCCAACCATGGTGTCGGACTCGCCGGCGATCGGCAGTTGGTTCATTGCTGCTGTGGTCTGTTTCGTATCAGACATCAGTCATCTCCCGGTTCCGAGTCTTCAACACCTCATTCCGCATCATGTTCCGACCGTCGAGGCGTGTCCGGCCGCTTGCGGAATCGGCGAGAGCGCACGCAGCCGTGTGACCGTCTCGACAATTCGGTCAATCACGGTATCGACTTCATCAGCGGTATTATAACGTCCCAGGCCGAAACGAATCGAAGATTGTGCCGCCTGCCCATCGACGCCCATTGCGCGCAACACATAGGATGGCTCGACCTGGGCGGATGTACACGCCGAACCTGACGAGAGGGCGACATCTTTGACCCCCATCAACACACCTTCGCCTTCGACACCGGCGAAGGACAAATTCAGATTACCCGGCAGACGGTATGTCATCGAGCCGTTCACCGTGACCCCGTCGAGACGCTCCATGATGCCGTGCAGGAGACGGTCACGCAGCGCGGCGACGCGGGCATTCTCTTCGACGGTTTTTTCGGCAGCAATCTCCAGCGCCCGGGCGAAGCCAACGATCAACGGCACCGGCAAAGTTCCCGAGCGCAGTCCCTGCTCGTGGCCGCCGCCGTCGATCAGGGGCGCAATCCGCACGCGCGGCTTGCGCCGTCGGACATACAGCGCACCGATGCCTTTGGGCCCATAGGTCTTGTGCGCCGAGAACGAGAGCAGATCGATGCCATCGCGCTCGACATTGATCGGCAGCTTCCCCGCGGTTTGCGCCGCATCGACGTGAAAAAAGATCCCGAGCTCGCGCGTAAGCCGCCCGATCGCGGCAATCGGCTGGACCGTCCCGACCTCGTTGTTGGCGTGCATAACCGAGACAAGGATCGTGCGATCGGTCATCGCGCGGCGAACGGCATCGACGTCGACGATGCCATCGGCATCGACGCCGACGTAAGTGACTTTCGTCCCCTGTTGTTCCAGTCGCTTGGCACTGTCGAGGATGGCCTTGTGTTCGATCGCGGTCGTGACGAGATGATCGCCGCGCTCGCGCATCGCCTCGGCCACACCCTTGAGCGCCAGGTTGTCCGATTCGGTCGCGCCGGACGTCAAAATGATCTCTTTGGGTTCAGCGCCGATGGCCTTGGCAATCTGCGCGCGCGCTGTCTCGACTGCCTCCTCCGCTTCCCAGCCGTACTGGTGCGTGACCGAGGCCGCGTTGCCGAATTTTTCGGAGAAGTAGGGACGCATTGCGGTCATCACCCGCGGATCGACCGGGGTGGTCGCATGATGGTCCATGTAGATCGGCGCTTGCTCTGGCATCGCATCTCCGGAACGGTGTCGTCCACCGGTGCTACGGCCCGTCCCAGGTTCGGTTTGGGCTCGCAAGACGATTGACCGCGCTGCCCCTGCGTGTTAATTTACAGTGACGCTTGCTGTTAGACAATGGTACGACGGGCCGGTCGAGTTCGTCGTACTTTATTGAAGACTCCGTTTCCCCACTGAACGACGGAGGATTGCCATCATGCCCACCATTGCCGCCATTTTGGCCCGCAAGCAGCCGGTTCATTCGATCCAATCCGATGCCACCGCCTACGATGCCGCCAGGATGATGGTTGAGCACAATGTCGGAGCATTGCCCGTGCTCGAGAAAAATCGCCTGGTCGGTGTCTTCTCCGAACGCGACCTGATGCGCCGCGTGATTGCCCCGGGGCACAAGCCCGCTGAGGTCAAAGTCGCCGACGTCATGACCACTGACTTGGTGACCGCGTTTATCCACGACGACGATGCCACCTGCCTCAAGAAGATGACCGACAAAGGGTGTCGACACCTGCCGGTGGTGGATAAGGGGCAATTGGTCGGGTTTCTCTCCGCGCGCGATGTGATGAAGGCGCAGGTGGAGGGGATGAAACTGGAGATTCAGACGCTCACCGACTACATCTATTACACCCCGCCGACCGGGCTTCGCGAGTAAGTGTCAGCGTACAAGCACCGACGCGGGTGCGGACACGAGAATTGACTTTCAGCCCTTTGCTGCGTATACACTTGGACCGAAGCGGTCGGATTCGCCCTGAAACCGGCCGATGTGCGCCCATAGCTCAATTGGATAGAGCGTCTGACTACGGATCAGAAGGTTGGGGGTTCAACTCCTCCTGGGCGTACTTTAGGTGGAGCGGTTACCATATAGCAGTTCTCACTTCACGCCACGCCCGCTATCTGTGCCACAGAAGGGATTCACGATGCTGCTAGGTACGCTCCGGGTTTTGCGGTGCGGTTCCCAATGATGTAGAGTTTCAGTAGTCTCCCACATCCCGCTCTCGTTCAAGCTGATAGAGCAATCTCCCGGGTTTTTCTTCCCAAAAAAGGGAACCCGCGCCGAATCCTGACCGGTATAAGCGCTCAAGACGCTGCACCGCGCACGTACGCACGCACAGCATTGCAGTTGGGCAGTCCCGAAAGGGGACTATGGGTTGGAAGGAGGAGCACCATGCGCAGGATGATCACATCCATGCTGGTCGGACTTCTCGTCACACTTTTGCCGGGCCTGGCATGGGGGACAGGGCTCGGTCTGGGCGCGCGATACAGTTTCGTGCACAATCGCGACACCGACGACAACGCGAACATGCTCGGCGCCATGGCACGTCTCCGCGGGACCTTCCTCGGATTGGAGGGCGCCGTGGACTACCGCAACGAAGACCTCGGCAACAATGTCGAGCTGAAGACATGGCCGATCTCCGCCAGTCTGATGCTCTACCCGATTCCGGCGATCTATGGATTGGCCGGAGTCGGCTGGTACAATTCGACAATCGATTTCCCCGCCGGCTCGTTGTATGAGGACGACACCGATACCGAGCTGGGCTACCACTTTGGCGCGGGGCTGGAGATGCCGTTGGCCCCGACGTTGAAACTGACCGGCGATTTCCGTTACCTCTTTGTCGACTATGAATTCGACGACATCCCGTCCACCATTGGAAAAGTCGACGCCAACTCGCTGGCCATAACCGCCGGTCTGATCGTCTACCTCCGGTAGACGGCACTATTTCGAGTGTTGCACTATGCGGGCACGGTGCCCGCAGCGTTGTAGCCAGTGCGTGCGGTGTGCGGCGCTATCCGGATCCGTATTACTTTGCTCAGGGAGGAACAATGAACAGGCACATTTCAGAATTCAGCTCGCGGGCGATCGTGACGGCGGCGGTGATCGGCGTGTTGGCGCTCGCCGGATGCAACGGCACCGACCGCGGGGTCGGCGGCCAGTCGGATCAGGGGAAAGTCATCCTGATGATGCACGATGCCCCCGTCGACAACTTCACCGAAGTCTGGCTGACGGTCGAATCGGTGACCATGATCGGGACACAGCATGACGACGATGGGACGGAGGCATCCGGTGAAGTCGTGCTCTCCGAAGCGGTCCGCATGGACTTTCTCGCGCTCGACTCGGTCTCGCGCATCCTGGCATCGGCGCAGGTCGATGCGGGCTTGTACTCGAAGATTCGTCTGCGGGTCTCCGATCCGGAGTTTGTGCGCGATGACGACAGCGTGTACACCGATGATGATATCCAGTTGGTCGCCAACGGGCACGTCGATCTCAATCCGCAGGGCACGATTGTCGTCGGCAGCAATGCACTGACCGTCGTGAGTCTCGATCTGGACTTGGACAATTCGGTCCAGGTCAATGAGACCGGCAACGAACGCTACATCCTGCGTCCGCAGATCCTGCTGGATGGGAATCTCGAAAGCTCCGAACACGTGACGCTCCACGGATGCACCGTCGTCTCGGTGGACCTGTACAGCGGCCAGATATTGGTCATGTGCCCGAATGCGGAGACGACCTTGGCGGTCACCACCAATTCGCAGACCGCCCTGTTCGGTGCGGGTGGATTGACCGTCGGGTTGAACGCGATCAATGTCGGTGCCAGCGTTGAAGTCGTCGGCGAACTGAACACCCAATCGGGTCTGATTACCGCAGCGGAGGTTCATCTCGGGCTGCATTGATTCACCGCGCTTACGCTGAGTCGCCCGGCCTCCTGGATCGGCGCAGATGGAGGTGACGGCGTCTGAGCCCCATCCAAGGGGTCGGGCGAGGATGCATCAGAGGAAGTCGCACGAAAGGAGACTTTATGAAACGCACCATCATTTCCTGCCTTGCCATGTTGATCGCAGTGGGCGCAACGCACGGGCGTGCCGGCGCGGTCGAAGGTTGGGGTCCGCGCGTGGGCATGACGGTCGACCCCGACCAGGTCCATGTCGGTGCGCACATGTCCCTTGGGTATGCGTTCGATCGCTTTCGACTGCAGCCCAACGTTGAACTCGGTGTCGGTGACGACATGACGATCATGAATGTCAATGGCGATTTGGCGTATCTGTTCAACGTGGACAACGACTCCTGGCGGCCGTTTCTCGGCGGCGGCGTGGGACTGTACGCCATCGACCGTCAGGATAGCCGGGGCCGGGACGGCGACAGCGATCTTGAGGCCGGTCTGCACATGATCGGAGGCATTGAGTACGCCCTCTCCGGCGGAAATCGATTTGCGGCCGAGGTGAAACTCGGGCTGGTCGATGAGCCGGATATGAAGTGGACGGCCGCCTGGACATTCGGCCGGTAACGTCACGGGGGGTGCAGGTCCCGCCGCGAAGCGCAGACACGGCGAGATGCGACATGCTCCGCCAGGCATTGTCGGCGCCGCCGTGTCGCCTTCGTTGGCGGGTGACGAGAGAAGCTGCGGTTTCTTCATCGTCATCCCCACTTGCCCGTTCTACGGCATTGCATTAGAATAACTTGGATCGACACACGCAACGGCTTGTGGCCACGGCGGGGTCGATCCAAGGTCCATGGACCAATCCGAGATTCAGCGGCTTCAAGAGGAAAACGCCAAGCTGCGCCGGCAGTTGGAACTGAGCCGGACGGCGTACGACTATCTGGTCCGATTGGCGCACCATTTCTCCGGCGATGAGGTGGCCTTTGAGTCGCCCGATCAGATCCGGGCGTTCTGCGAACGGATCAAACGAGCGGTCGAGTCCTTAGTCGACGGCATCAAGACGCTCATGGCCGGGCGCAAGCAGATGCAGCGCCAGTGGTCGTTGTATGCGTCGCAGCCACAGCAGGGCACGGCCTTTGTGCGCGTGGCAGAGCTCCGCGGCGATCTGGGGCGGTCGCTGTTGGACTGGCAGAACCCGGCTCTCGATGATCAGAACACGCGCCAACTGCAGAACTCCGTCAACGAGCTGAAACATCATCAATTGGCGCTGATGGCCGGATACGAGCGCTGTGTGCGCGAGGGGGCCTTGGCCGTACTGCGGGAGCTTGACCCCGACATTATAGAGGGACGCGACGCGCCGGCCGCTGGAGGGCCGGAATCCCATGGGTCGTTGAAACAACTCCTGCCTTGGCGGACGGCCGGTTTGTTCCGAACATTCCGTCGGCGTTACGCCGACTTGATTGCCGAAGACGCGCAGTGGTATCAATCGCGGTTTTTGCCGTTGTTTCGGCAGGGGTACAAGGAGTACATGTGGGCGGCGGTGGAGTCGGAATTATCCGGGGAGGGTCGACGGACATGAGGCGGAACGCTACGATTGCGCATCGATCACGAGGAATCCGAATGATCGGCCTGGCCGAAGTGGGGCTTGTTTCAGTTGCCTTGGTGATCGGTTCAGGGTGCGGCTGGATCTTCGGCAAGCAGCAAAAGCCGATGCGTGTCGAAGTCGTCTTTGTCGGCAGCGATTCGCTCAACTTCGACGGCACGAAGTTTCAGCCGGTGCAGGTCAAGGCCTACATTCTGACTCGAGAGCACCGGTTCCTGGCCGCCGATGTGCGTGCATTCTTCAACCCGGAATTCGATCCGGGCTTCATGAGCGAGTTCGAGAAGGACATGCTGGGTTCGGCCACCGCGATTGTCGCGCCGGGGGAAAAGTCGTTGCCGATGCTCATCGAGATTCCGTATGCCAAGCTGCACGATGTCAAGCCGATGATCGGCGTGATCGCCAACTTTGCACAGCCGCCGCGGGGTGAGCATCGTGAGCGCATGATCAAAGGCATTCCGAAGAAAAGCAAACAGATCGCCTGCTTTTCACTCGGAACCGACTGGGTGGAAGCGGGCAAGTGCCAATAGAACACCAATCACAGATCTGCGGATATTGCTGAACTGATGCCGCCCTACCATCAAATCCTCTGGAGTGAGGGGCTTTTCCTCACCCAGCACCATTTCCAACAGTTTGATTCGTACATTGCCGGCGAGCGCGCGTTTTTGCTGCGCGCGCTGGTGCCGTTTGCGTGGGGACTTTCGCATCTGGCAATTGATGAGACCGCTGTGGAGAATCGGACGCTGACGGTCGGAGAGGTCGAAGGCATTTGGCCCGACGGGACCGCGGTCCGCGCGCCCTCAGTCGACGATTTGCCGGGAGGACGACCTTTCGAGTCGCTCTTTGCACCAACCGCACGGGTGTTGCCGGTCTATCTGGGCTTGCCGCGACTGCGGCCCGGCACCGCGGGTGTGCAGATGGAGTCGGAGAAAACCCACGCGCCGACACGGTATGCGCGGGCCTTTGCACATGTTCCCGATGCGGTCACCGGCGAGCACGAGCGCGAGATTCCATATCTGAAAAAGAAGCTGGTGCTGCTCTTCGGCGGCGAGGATTTGGAAGGATACGATGTGTTGAAAATCGCCGAGGTGGAACGCAGCCCCGAGGGCAAAACACGACTGCGTCCATCCTATGTTCCGCCGCTCGTCTCGGTCCATTCGTCAAAGTATCTCACGACGGAACTGCGGGGCCTCTTGGAGACGGCATCGGCCAAATCCGAATCGCTGGCCGAGCAAGTCCGTCAGCGCACGCCGACGCTGACCGAATTCTCCACGTCCGACTTTCCGAACTTCTTAAAGTTGCACACCGTCAATGCCTATATTCCATTGCTGTCGCAGTGGCACACGCATCCACGCGCGCATCCGCTCGGCCTGTTTCAGTTGCTGGCGGCGTTCGCCGGGCACTTGTGCGGATTCAAAGTCGGTGAGCATCCACGCAATCTGCCCGCATATGATCACGACAACCTTGAAGGATCGTTCGCGCCCCTGGTTGTCAAGCTGCGCGAATTGCTGGAAGCGGTTGTTGAAGCGCGTTTTGTACGAATTCCGCTGGCGCAGCGCGACACGTCACGATTCGACGGACCCATCGAAGACGTATCGCTCTTTGAGCGCTCCGAATTCTATCTGGGCGTCGGCGCGGATTTGTCGGAAAGCAAGATTGCCTCGGAGTTTCCGCGTCACGCCAAGGTCATCTCCCCCGACAAAATGGAACGGCTCATCGGCGGAAATCTGCCGGGCGCCAATCTGATCTTCGTGCAACTGCCGCCGGCATCGGTGCCGCGCAAGGCGGGGATGGTGTACTTCCGCATCGATCCGCGCGGCGATCGCTGGGACTACATCAAGAAGGCGCGCCAGATCGCGATCTATGCCCCACCCGATGAATTCCCCGACTGGACTGTCGAATGTCTCGCGGTCGAGCGCTGAGTTGACCGGAGCATTGACGACTTCACCATCATGACCACGACCGTCATCATATGAGCACGACCGCACCGGGGGTCCTTCAACGCGCGTGCCGTCGCGCGTTTTCGCTGGTGCTCAACCTTCAGGACGGCGGCGATTTCGGCGACGCGGATGCACTTCGACGGCGTGTCACCGAAATGCTGGCATCGATGGAGAGCGACGCCAAGCAGGCCGGCGTCCTGGCAGAGGATGTTCTCTCGGCACGATTCGCGCTGACCGCATTTATCGACGAGACGATCAACCGTTCCGATTGGCCGGGCAAATCGACCTGGGCGAATCGTCCGCTTTCGCTGGAACACTTCAATACCAACCGCGCCGGCGAAGAATTTTTCGAACGGCTCGCGGCGATTCGTCAGCGCCCCGAGGCGCAAACCGATCTGCTGGAAGTCTATCACTGTTGTCTGGCGCTGGGATTCGAGGGACGATACGCACTGGCCGATCCGACTCACTTGCAGCAATTGGTCGAATCGACCATGCGCGAGTTGGAACGCATTCGCGGCACATCGGCCGTACTGGCCCCGCATGGCGATCCACCCGCGCAAAGCGTCGCACAACTGGGCGGCGAAGTGCCGTTGTGGGTTTACTCGGGCGCGCTGGCCGCGTTGGCTTTCATCGTGTTCGTAATCCTGCGGGTCTTGTCGACGTCGCAGGCGCAGGAGACCGCCGACCGGCTGATTCGCCTGTTGCAATAACCACGCTCAGCATCGTCATCGCCATGCTTGGCCTCATCCTCCCGTTTCTCAAGTCAAAGCTCGCGGCCGTGGGCGCGGTGCTGGTCATCGTCCTACTGATCGCCATCGGCGGACCGAGAATCCTGGGGTCGCGCTGGCGGCTATGGTGCTATCTCGCCGCCCTGCTCATCCTCCTCATTTTCATCATTCATCTGGCGTTCAAGGCTTGGCGGGCGCGCAAGAAGGCGCGCCTGCTTGAAGGGTTTATGCAACGGCAGGCCGACGATCAGATGATGTCGGCGCGGCCCGATGCCCGCGACGAGCTGGCCGCGATCAAGGAGAAACTCGACCGCGCCGTGACGGTTTTGAAGCAATCGCGTCTGGCCCGCGGACGGCGCGGCGCCGATGCGCTCTACCTGTTGCCGTGGTACATGATCATCGGTCCGTCGGCGGCCGGTAAATCGACCCTGTTGCGCAACAGCGGCCTGCATTTCCCGGCGGTCGATGTATCCGACGAGGCCAAAGTGCGCGGGCTGGGTGGCACACGCAACTGCGATTGGTGGCTGTCGACGCAGGGGATCGTGCTCGACACGGCCGGGCGATACAGTCTCACCGATGCCGCCGCCGACGACCGCGAAGAATGGTCGGGCTTTCTTTCCATGCTGAAGAAGGCGCGCGGCCGTGCACCGATCAACGGACTCATCCTCGCCGTGGCGCTCGACGAAGTGCTCAAGCGCGGCAATGATGATTTGGAGACGCTGGCCAAGACTCTGCGCAGCCGCGTCGATGAATTGATCGTCAAGCTCGAGATTCAGTTTCCCATTTACGTCGTCTTCACGAAGTGCGACCTGGTCTCGGGTTTCAGCGAATACTTCCACGACTTCGGACGCGAGCAGCGCGAACAGATTTGGGGGTTCACGCGCAAGTACGAGCCCGTGACCGAGTCGCTGCAGCAGCAGTTCCTGCGTGAGGCGGGATACCTAGCTGCCGTTCTCGATCACCGTCGCTTGCGACAAATGACGACGACCGTTCGCCCGATCCAGCGGCGCGGGGCGTATGTCATGCCGATCGAGTTCGCCAATGCCGCGCGCAAGCTGGCGCACTTCGTCGATGTGCTCTTCAGCCCCAACCCGTATCAGCAGAATCCGGTCGTGCGCGGCTTCTATTTTACGTCGGGCACGCAGGAAGGCGCGCCGATCGCACAGGTGATGGAGGCGATGCGCCGCGATTTCGGCCTCAGCGGCGGGATCGTGCCGCCGAGCGGCGCGGCGTCGGAGCCCAAACCGTACTTCATCAAGGATCTCTTCCAAAAGGTCATTCTTCCCGACGAGGCGAAGGTGCGTCCGCTGGGATCGGCGAGCCGTCGTCGGCGTTTCATCCGCTGGACGTGGATCGGGGCGCAGGCCGCCGCCGCCGGACTACTCGTGTTATCTTTGTTCGGATCCTACCTGGCCAATCGCCGCTTCAATTCCGAGTTGCGCCGCACCACCGAGCACATTGCCGCCGCGTTGCCTCCCGGCGACGGATTTTCGCTGTCGAATCTCGACACGCTGGATATGCTGCGCGAAGCCCTGGTGCGGGCGGAAGCAGGACCCGGCCTCCAGCGCGGACTCGGGTTGTATTCATCGCCGCCGGTCATTGCCGCTGCGCGTGATGTCTACTTCCGGAATCTGCAGCGGCTCTTGTTGCGTCCGCTCGATGTGCAGCTCAGGGCGCGATTACGTGGGGAGTTCGATTTGAACACCGAGGCGGGGATCAACAGCTACTTCGAGTCGGCGATGGCCTATAAGATGATTACGCAACATTACGACTCGGTCTCGCACAATGTTTTCGAACTGATCGCGCAGGCCGATTCGGTGTGGCGTTCGCAGATTCCCATCGACGACCAGGCCCACTTCGGCGCGCTGATTGCCGATCAACTCAATTACTACTGGTACCATCGTCCGGACACCACGCTGCGTTGGATGCGTGTCGCACCCGATCAGGCGCTGCTGGCCGACATCGAACGGGTTATGGCCGGTTTCTGGACCGTCGACCGGCTGTACCGGCGCATCATCAACGATGCCAACGGAACGCAGGGTCTGCTGACCATGCTCGATTTCGCTCCCGGGAGTGTTCGTCTGGCCGGGGCGCGGATCGGCGGCGCCTTCACCCGGGAGGGATGGAAGCTCGTTCTCGCCGATCGTATTCGCAACATGCCCGACGAGATCGCCGGCAACCCGGCGCTGCGGCAGACGCTGGGCCACTACGAGGACGACAAAATCCGCGAGGAGCTCACGCGTCGCTATGTCGATGAATTTCGCGGTGCGTGGCGAAAGTTCCTCGACTCGGTCATTGTGGTCAACTTCACCGATCTGACCGACGCCGCCTCCGGCCTCGATGAATTATCGCAGGACAATTCGCCGCTGTTATTGGTGCTGACGCGCGCCTGGAATGAGAGCCGGTTGGACATCGGCGGCGATTACAAGAGCAAGATCGATGAAGAGTTCGTACCGCTCGCGCGCTTCCTCGGCGAAGCGAAACTGCCGGAAGGATCCCCCATTCCACGGGCCAGCTACATTGCACTGTTGGCCGAGCTGCCCAAGACGCTTGAAGAGCAGCGCGATTTGTTGCAGCAGCAGGCCAAGTGCGCACTACGTCTGCGCGCCCTGAAGACCGCGCTGGATCAACGCGAGCGCACGATCGCGCGATTGATCGACGGTTCGGCGGTCGCACGGTCCGCGTCGACGCTGCTGGTGCGTCCGCTGGATGCCGCGCGACGCAGCGCCTATGGCGAGATGTGCTCCTGCCTCAACCGCGTCTGGAATGAGACGGTTGCCGACGAATTCGGTGCCGGGCTGGCGAGCGTCTATCCTTTCAATTCCACCAGCGAGGCCGAGGCATCGATGGCGCAGGTGGTATCGTTTTTTTCGACGGCGGGCATTTTTGCGTTCGAGGACGCCGAAGGTGCCCCGGCCCGTCAGGAGGGGATGTCGTTATCCGCCGATTACCAGCGGGCGCTGTCGGTCGCCGAAGACATCCGGCGCATGATCCAGGGCAGTAATCCGAGCGTCAACTTTACGTTGCGCGCGGCTTCGCAGGGTCTCTCCGGCATCCGCAAGCTGTCATTGGAATACGGCAGCACCCGTTGGGAATACGTTCCGGGCCCCGATGATCCGCGCGACTTCAAATGGCCGCAGGCGGGCGGGACCCATGTGTCGCTGAGCGTGGTGGCGGTCGACCAGACATTGTATGCGATGCCGCGCCAAGAGACGGGCGAGTGGGCGATGCTGCGGCTCTTCGACGACGCCAAGTTCAGCGGCAATACCGTGCGCTGGGCCTTTCCGACCCAGGGTGGACCGACGCTGAACGCGCAGTACACCATCAGCGGCTCGGGTGCGCAGTTTATCAGCAGCGGGCACTTCTCGCGCTTCCAGTGTCCGGCCCGCGTGTGTCCGTAACAACGCGTAATTCATCGATGCCGACGGTGTCTCCCAGCATCGGGTTGTTCGGCAAGCTGCCGTCACATCCCGACTTTATCCGCCACATGGCGGGCGGCGAGGCAGCGCGCCGGCTTGATTCATGGCACAGCGACGGTCTGGCACACTTGCGTCGGATTCATCGTGGCGACTGGGAATCGCGCTTCGATGCGGCCCCTCCGGTGCAATTTGTCGTGCAAGCCGAATCGCAGCATGCGCTGGTCGGCGTGTGCGCGCCGTCGCGTGATTCCACCGGGCGTCGGTATCCGATCTCGGTGTTCGCGACAATTCCGGTGGGACGCAGCAACGCACGCGGCGAATGGCTGCCGGTCCTTTGCGGTCAGTTCCTGAATTTGGTCCGTCGAGAACTGGGCGCGGCATTGCGGGCGGAGTCGGGCGCCGATTTGACACAGTTTGCGGATCGCATGGTGCCGTTCCTGGACAAAGCGATTCTCGCGGACAGTCGGTCGACTCCCGAGACGATCGCAAACGCCACCATGCAATCGTTTTGGACCGGCATCCTTGGCGACTTTGCGGATCGCCGCAAGTACGTCGTCATCAAAAACCTGTTCGGTGTGATGGTTCCGCTGCGCGGAGGCGACACGACCCGACTGAGCGCCGCGCTGAATCTCCCGACTGGAGGCGATCCGGATGAGGCGCACGTCGTCAGTGCGCTCTGGGCGCGTCTCTGCACCGCCGTTTCCGGCCATCCGCGGTTGCCGAATCTTTCCCTCTTTTGGCGCGAATCAATGGCGACACCGCAGCGCGGGGAGTGCTTTATTGCGTTGCGACCGCCGTCGGTTGGGCTGTGGTGCACCGTCATCGCCGGATCGCCGGCGAACGATTCATTCCTTGAGACCGACACACCGAATGACGAACCGCAGGCGGCGCGTTCGGTGTTGGGGGAGCGCCTGGCATCGGCGCTCGATGATCCGGATCTGAACATGCTGGCGTTTATCAAACGAATCTGAAACGCCGATTCACTGTGCGATGAGCGAGCTGGCTGACATCACAGGATTGGGCAAGACCCCGATCGCCGGAGAGAGTCCGGTCGGGGCATCGGTGCAGTTCGACGAGGACTATGAAAAGCTTCGCGCCGAGATGCAGAAGCTCGACTCGGTCACCGGCGAGACGGTCGAGTGGAGTTTGGTCGAGAATACCGGTGTCGATATCCTGCAAAACCGATCCAAGCATCTCTTAGTCGGCATCTACCTCTCGCTGGCGCTCTTTGAACGCCACGACTATGCCGGTCTGGCTGCCGGATTTTCGATCCTGCGCGATCTGGTCACGACTTTCTGGGACACGATGGAGCCGCCGCTCAAACGCAAACGCGGCCGGATCGAGGGGTTCGTATGGCTGTGCGAACGGCTCGGCACGTCGATGCCCGACCGCAAGCCCACGGCCAGCGAGATGGAGGCAATGAAAACCTGCAAGGCCGTCCTGGGAGAACTTGGCGCTGCGCTCAATGAGAAGCTCGCCGATGATGCCCCGGGGCTGGCCGACTTGGAACGGCTGGTCAACGCGCACATCAAGGACCTTGAGGCGGCGGTCAAAGCCGCCGAAACCCGCAAGGCCCAGGCAGAGAAAGTCGCCTCGGGAGATGTTGACGATACCTCGTCCCCCGATGACGCGCGCAAAGTCTACCAGAACATTCGCACGAAGATCGCCAAGATTTGCCAGATTATCCGTCGCGCCGCCCCGCAAGACCCGATCGCATACCGGTTGTTGCGCGCCTCAACCTGGGGGCCGCTGCAGACTTCGCCGCCGGATACCAGTGGGGTCACGCAGATCCCCGCCCCCGGCCCTGAGATTCGGGCGCGTCTCGATACCCAAGAAGCCAAGGCAGAGTGGGGGCCGATGCTGGAGACAATCGAAACGGCATATGATAACTCCCCGCTCTGGCTGGACTTGCAGCACTATCTTCTGAAAGCGTTCGATGAGCTGGGTGAGCAATACGACCTTGCCGCCGAGGCGGTGCGAGCCGAAATCGTCTCATTATTACGCCGCCTTCCCGACCTGACTGTCTTGGAGTTTGCCGGCGGAGTGCCCTTCGCCGACCCGCAGACTCGCAAGTACTTAGATAAGATGGTCAAGGAGATGTCCGCTCCCCAGGGGGGTGGTCCGGGCGCCATTACCGGCGCCCCGCCCGGACTAGAGGAGGCGGTCGAAGAGGCGCGGCGTCTGGCCGGCAAAGGCAAATTGACTGAGGCGGTGGGGCGCATGCAGGCGGGAATCTCTTCCACCGGTGAGCATCGGGCGCGGTTTCTCTGGCGGCTTGAATTGGCGCGACTTTGCCTCGACTCAGGTCGTGTGATCCTCGCGGCGCCCCTGTTGGAAGAACTGGAAACCCTCATTGATCGGCATAATCTCGAGGCATGGGAGCCAGATCTTTGCAAGACGGTCTATACGGCCTTGCTGTCGGCGCGCCGACTTTTGCTGAAAGACACGCGGAAGGCGACGCCCGAGCTGATTCAGAAGACCAATTTGCTTCAGGACCGTTTGTCACGCCTGGACCCAACGGCTTTATTATCGATGGAATAAGTCGTGCATCGGCGACCGTTAACCTTTAATATAAAGAGCGACTTTTGGCCGTTTGATCAGTCGAACCGCAGGACCACACTGACGAGGTGATGGCGTATGGCGCAGGAAGGATCGGTCGCCCCGAAGGAACGAGTTAACATCGTCTACAAGCCGGCAACCGGGGTCGACGAAGAACGCGAGCTTCCCTTAAAACTCTTGATGCTGGGCGATTACACCCAACGTCCCGATGACACCCCATTAGAGGAGCGCAAAGTCATCAACGTTGACAAGGACAACTTCAACGATGTGATGAAGGCGCAGAATCTCGCTGTTCAGGCAAACGTCAAGAATGTCTTGGCCGAAGAAGAAGGCGCTGAGATGCCGGTCAACCTGAAGTTCGAGAATGTCAAAGACTTCGGGCCGGAAGCGGTCGCCCAGCAGGTCCCCGAGCTTAAACGGCTCCTGGAGTTGCGCAATGCGCTCCTGGCGCTAAAGGGACCCCTGGGCAATGTCCCGGGATTCCGCAAGAAGATCATGGACATCATGTCCGACGATGCCGCGCGCGACAAGCTGATGAAGGAGTTGGGCATCGGGGGCTGAGACCGCCGAAACTGAATCGAGTCGAAACAGGAGAAAGCACAGATGGCGGAAGAACAACGGCAACAGCCAGAGGGCTCGTCCGGCGCGGCGGCGGGTGGATCGCTCGTCGAGGAAATCCTGCTGGAGACCAAGCTGAAGCCCTCCGACGAGGGGTTCAGCGCGGCGCGCGAGGGAATGCGCGAGTTGATCGGGCTTTTGTCGCAGCCCGATCGCAAGGGCGAGCGTGTCCAGCAGAAGATCGTCGATGAAATGATCGCCGAGATCGACCAGAAGATGAGCCGTCAACTCGATCAGATCCTCCACAACCCATCCTATCAGAAGATGGAATCGGCCTGGCGGGGGCTGAAATTGGTGGTCGACCGCACCGATTTCCGCGAAAACACCAAAATCGAGTACCTCAATGTCTCCAAGGAAGATTTGCTCAACGATTTTGAGGATTCGCCGGAAATTCCCAAGTCGGGTCTGTACAAGCTGGTCTATTCCCGCGAATACGGACAATTCGGCGGGTCCCCGGTCGGAGCAATGGTGGCCAACTACGATTTCGGTCCCGGCTCGCAGGACATTGCCCTGTTGCAATACTGCGCGTCGGTCAGCGCCATGTCGCATGCGCCATTCATTGCCGCGGCGGGGCCGCAATTCTTCGGCGAGGACACCTGGCTGAAGTTCCCGAATCTCAAAGACCTCAAGTCGATCATGGAGGGACCGCGGTACACGAAATGGCGCGGGTTTCGCGAGTCGGAAGACTCACGCTACGTCGGTCTGACCGCGCCGCGTTTCCTGCTGCGGTTGCCCTATAACAAGAAGGACAACCCGGTTAAGTCCTTCGACTACAATGAAACGGTCACCGACAACCACGAAAGCTATCTGTGGGGCAACACGGCCTTTGCCCTCGCGACCCGTTTGACCGACAGCTTTGCGAAATGGCGCTGGTGTCCGAACATCATCGGCCCCAAGGGAGGCGGCTCCGTCGAAAACCTCCCGATCCACACCTTCGAGTCGATGGGCGAAGTGCAGGCGAAGATTCCCACCGAGATCCTCATCACCGAGCGGCGCGAGTTCGAACTGGCTGAAGAGGGTTTCATGGGCCTGACGATGCGCAAAGACTCCGATAATGCCTGCTTCTTCTCGGCCAACTCGGCGCAAAAGCCGAAGTTTTTCGGTACCTCCAAAGAAGGCAAAGACGCCGAGTTGAACTACAAGCTCGGAACCCAGCTACCCTATATCTTCATCGTTTCGCGTCTGGCGCACTATCTGAAGGTCCTGCAGCGCGAGAACCTCGGCAGTTGGAAGGAACGCGCCGATTTGGAGCGCGAACTCAATGATTGGATCCGTCAGTACGTTGTGGACATGGACAATCCCAAACCCGGTGTCCGCAGCCGCAAGCCGTTGCGCAAGGCGCAGGTGACCGTCGAGGACGTCGAGGGCAATCCGGGGTGGTACAAAGTCGACTTGAAGGTACGACCGCATTTCAAATACATGGGTTCGGATATCACATTGTCGCTGGTCGGAAAGCTGGATCAGAAGTAAGACGCTGGCGGGGGGCGCCGACGCCAAGTGAGCACACCAGCAATCCCGTAGGAGGGTTTACGTCATGCCAATGCCATTTTACATGACGCTGGAGGGTGAGGCGCAGGGTGCGATCGAGGGTTCGTGCGACCAGAGCGGGCGCGAGGGGACCATCCTCTGCCAGGCGCTGCAACACGACATCACGATCCCCCGCGATCCGCAGACCGGACAGCCGTCGGGTCTGCGCGTCCACAACCCGCTCGTCGTCACCAAAGTGTTCGACAAGGCCTCGCCGAAGCTGTACCAGGCGCTGACCTCCGGTGAGCGCATGAAGGATGTCACGCTCAAGTGGTACCGCATCGACAAGGCCGGCATCGAGGAGCACTACTTCACGGTCAAGCTTGAAGATGCGATCGTCGTCTCGATGAGACCCTGGGTGCCCAACTGCCTCGATCCCCAGTATGAATCGCTGGGCCACATGGAAGACGTGTCCTTCACGTACCGTAAGATCATCTGGACCTGGGAGCCGGATGGCATCGAATCCGAAGACGATTGGCGTCAACGCAAATAGCGCTGGTGCCCTCGGATTCATTCGACATTGACGCGGTCCATCGGCGGCTCCGGACAGCATCCGGGGCCGCCGTTTTCATTGGCGTGACGATTCTCTTTGCTGACGGCAGGCGCATGAACATCAACGAACGGACATTGCTGGAACGGCTCTCCGACCCCAATCCGGAAGGGGATCGACGGCTCCAGGTCGATGTCAGCCGGCTGAAACGATCGGTTCTCTTGCATCTGTCGCGCATGCTCAATTGCCGTCATGGGCATGCGCCGGCGCAGCCCGATTACGGGATTCCCGACCTCAACGAATTCATGTACGCCTTTCCCGATTCGATCACGCCGATGCGGCAGGCGATCCAGGCCTCCATCGAGAAGTATGAGCCGCGCCTGAAGAATGTGCGCGTCATCTGGTCGCCCGATGAGGATGACCCGCTCAATGTGCGCTTCGAGATCACCGCGCGTCTGATCACGGAGAAAGACGATCTTCCGGTGGCCTTCTCGACCAAAGCGAGCGGGGGCTCCGGGCTGGCGGTGGAGGAGAGTTAGCAGTCGCGTCTGTTGTCCCGACGTCCAGTTCATTCACTGAATATGTTCAACAAATACTACCAGGACGAACTCTCCTACCTGCGCGCCATGGGACGCGAATTTGCCGGGGCCCATCCGCAACTGGCACCGATGCTCGCCGAAGCCGGGACTGACCCGGATGTCGAACGGCTGTTGGAGGGGTTCGCGTTTCTCACCGGACGCATCCGTCAGCGGCTCGACAGCGAACTGCCGGAGCTGACCCATGCGCTGGTCGATCTTTTGTGGCCGCACTATCTGCGTCCGGTGCCGGCGATGTCGATTCTACAATTCGAGGCGGCCGCGACGCTGCAGGAGACACAGATCATCAAGCGCGGCACATCGATTGAATCGGCGCCGGTCGAGGGGACGCGCTGCCGTTTTCGCACGACTGCCGACGTGCGGCTGTATCCATTTCGCATCAGTGACGTTAAGCTCGATGTCCCGTTGTCAAAGGCGGCGTCGCTCACCGTCACGTTCGCCGTCGGCGAGCAGGTCAACATGTCGGGACTGGATTTGGGTCCGCTGCGCTTGTTTCTGCACGGTGACGCGCAACCGGTCGGACTTCTGTACTTGTGGCTGTGTCGTCATGTTCAGTCGGTCACCCTGCAATCGGGATCACAAAGTGCCTCGCTGCCGGTGTCAGCCGTTGTCCCCGCCGGGTTCGATGACGCCGAAGCGTTGTTGCCGTATCCGTCGGAATCGTTTGCGGCGTATCGACTGCTGCAGGAGTTCTTCGCGCTGCCGGAGCGGTATCACTTTATCGACATCGTCGACTTGCGTCCGCTGGCGCAGATGGAGTCCGTCCGGGATTTCTCCTTCGTCGTCACCTTCGATGAGAATCCCCCCGGTGAACTGCGCATCGGCCGCGACATGATCCGCGCCGGTTGCACGCCGATCGTCAATCTTCAGGGCATGCGCTCGGCGCCGGTGACGGTCGATCACGAACGCACCGAATACCGTTTGCGCGCCGATGCCTCCGACCCCGACCACTTCGAAGTCTTTTCAGTCGACAAGGTGCTGGGATGGACCAAGGGGACACTGAAAGAACGTGAATACAAACGCTTCTTCTCGTTTTCGCATGTTCCGGGTACCGAGGGCGCCGATGGCGACCCGTATTACAACGTGCGCCTGCGTCCAGCATCGGTAGGCGCCGGTACTGACGTCTATTTGTCGTTTGTTGCCGAGTCGGAGTCCGGTGTCATGCCGCCGACTGAGACGGTCGCCGCCGATCTCACCTGCACCAATAGAAATCTGCCCGCGAAGCTGCATCCCGGCGAGATCAACGTGCCCACTTCGCAGTCGCCGGCGTTCGCCACATTCAACAACATCACGCGCGTCACGCCATCGGTTGCACCGCCGTTGGAGGGACGTCTCCTGTGGCATTTGGTCGCACACCAATCGCTGAACTACCTGTCGTTGGCCGATGTCAATTCGCTGCGTGCGATGCTGGGGATGTACAACTTCCCGGCGCTCTCCGACCGTCAGGCGGCCCGCACCGGACGACAGCGGTTGGAGGGCATCACCAGGGTCAAGGCCGCGCCTGATGACATGATCCGCCATGGGGCGGCCCATCGCGGCATCGCGGTCGATCTGGAAATGGACGAGGAGAGCTTTGCCGGTGAAGGGGACATGTATTTGTTCGCGTCGGTATTGAATCGATTTTTTGGCCAATATGCCACGATCAATGCGTTCACGCGGCTGTCAGTGCGCGGGACGCGCCAGGGAGCGATCTACCAATGGCCGGCGATGCTGGGATCCCGACCACTTCTGTAGCCGAAGCGCTGCGGGTTCGCGCCCCGCACTTCGCCTTCATGCAGGCGATGTGGCTGCTGCGGCGCGCGTATGGTGATGCGCCGGAGCCGGGGTTTCAGGGGCCGCCCTCGGAGGAGTTTGTCCGTTTACGACCGAGCGCGTCGTTGGCGTTTCCTCCGGGCGAGATCGAAGACTTCACGGATGATTCCCCGACACCGCCGGCGCGGCGTCTGACGTCGACGTTCCTGGGACTGTATGGCGCCCACTCGCCGTTGCCGAATTTCTACTCGGAACTGGTGCTGCAACGAATCGCTGACGACGACAACCACGCGTTGCGCGCCTTTCTCGATATTTTCAATCACCGTCTCCTGTCGTTGTTGTATCGCGGGTTGCTGAAGTATCGCGGGCATCTTCTGTTCGAACGCCACGCCCGCGATGAATGCTCGTGGCGGCTGTTTGCTCTCTCCGGGTTCGATCAGCCCGAGGCACGTCCCCAAACGGGTGTGCCCGCGCCGATGCTATTGCGATTTGCGGGGTTGTGGAGCCAGTCGCCGCGTTCGGCGTCGGCGGTCGGCGCTATTCTCCGGACGCTGCTGCATCCGCTGCCGGTCCGAATCGCGCAATGCGTGCCGCGCTGGGTTTACCTGCGCGATGACCAACGCACGCGGTTGGGAGCCCATGCCTGCCGTCTCGGCGACGATTGCACGATCGGCGCGCGCGTGCCCGATTGCACGGGAAAGTTTCGTATCCAGGTCGGCCCGGTGAATCTTGAAACCTACCGCCGCTTTCTGCCCGGGCAACAGTTGCTCGATACAGTGCGCCGGCTGGCGGGATTGGCCGCCTCGGATGCATTGGCCCATGATGTCGAGATAACGCTGGATCGCGGCGACACCGCGCATTTGGGTGTCCGCCTGGGGCAGGAGGGCGCGCTGGGCTGGACCGCAGGATTCTTTGAGCGCTCGACAACCGAGGTGGCAATCACCTTTTCTTAAAGAGTACATTGCAGGCGGGGATGTATCCCCGATAGGACACACCTCATGGCGAAACTGGAATTGCGGCCGTTGCTGGGCAAGCTCAATGCGTACGCAAGCGGGGCGGTCGAGGCGGCGGCGGGGCTGTGCGTGGCGCGGGCCCACTACGAGGTGACCGTCGATCACATCATGCTGAAGCTGCTGGACAATCCGCAGGCCGATGTCCAGCAGATACTCCGGCACTTCGAGATCGATCCCTCGCGCGTGATCGGCGCGTTTCAACACAATGTCGAAGGGCTGCGCGCGGGCAACACCGGCAAGCCGGTCTTTTCGCCGTTGTTGTCCGGCTGGCTGCAGCAGGCATGGCTGGCCGGATCGGTCAACCTCGGTCACGGTGTGCTGCGCTCCGGTACGCTGCTCTTGGCGCTCATGGACAATCGCGCGCAATACCTCGTCGGCGGCGAAGTGCTCGAATTGGATGCCGTCGACTCCGAAGTTCTGCTCAAGCAGTTCGACGACATCACGGCCGTATCGATGGAGACGCAGCAGGTCCGCGCAGCGGCCGCATCCGGCGTAGCGGAGGCGGGCAAGGGGACGCCCGGCGGCGACACGGCACTGGGACGATTCTGCATCGACTTTACCGCGCGCGCCAGACAGGGTGGGATCGATCCGGTCTTTGGACGTGACACTGAGATTCGTCAGATGGTCGATATCCTCGCCCGGCGTCGGAAGAACAATCCGATCGTTGTCGGCGAGCCCGGTGTCGGCAAAACCGCGGTTGTCGAGGGGTTGGCGCTGCGCATCGCCGAAGACGATGTGCCCGATCTGCTCAAAGGCGTGTCGCTGTTGGGGCTCGACCTCGGGCTCTTGCAGGCGGGAGCCGGTGTCAAAGGCGAGTTCGAAAACCGTCTCAAGCAGGTCATTCACGAAGTCAAGTCATCGGGCGTCCCGATCATTCTGTTCATCGACGAGGCACACACAATGATCGGCGCCGGCGGTGCGGCCGGTGGATCGGACGCCGCCAATCTGCTCAAACCGGCTCTGGCACGCGGCGAGTTGCGCACGATCGCGGCCACCACGTGGTCGGAATACAAGAAGTACTTCGAGAAAGACCCGGCGCTGGCACGGCGTTTCCAACTGGTCAAGCTCGATGAACCGTCGGTTTCCGATACCGTTGTCATGCTGCGCGGACTGCGCGAGCGTTATGAGAAGGCGCACAACGTGCACATCCCCGATGACGCGCTGGTCTCGGCGGCCGAGCTGTCGGGACGGTACATTTCCGGACGGCTGCTCCCCGACAAGGCGGTCGATCTGATCGACACGGCCGCGGCGCGCGTGAAGATCGGCATCTCCTCGCGTCCGAATGCGCTGGAGGACTTGACCAGGCAGATTCAAATGCTCACGCGGGAACTCAACGCACACCGACGCGATCTGATCGGGCGCGGCGACGATGACGATGTGCGCATCAAAGACCTGAACGCCGCGATCGCGGACAAACAGTCGGCATCGGTGTCACTGGAGAAACAGTGGCAGACCGAAAAGGAAGCCGTCGACCAGTATCTCGCGATACGTCAGCGGCTGATGGGGGGCAATGGCGACGGCCAGGAGACCAATCCTGTCAAAGACCCGGCGGTTTCCATACCGGGCGATCCCAAACAACTCAAGGCGGCGAAGGCCAAGCTCGAATCGACACAAGGTTCCTCGCCGCTCATACCATTGGAAGTCACGCCCGAGGTGATCGGCAAGGTCGTGGCTGACTGGACCGGCATTCCGGTCGGCAAGATGGTCAAAGATCAAGCCGAGGCGATCCTGACATTCGAGGAGCGACTCAAGGAACGCATCAAGGGACAGGACTTCGCGGTCTCCGCGGTCGCGCATGGTATCCGCGCATCGAAAGCCGGTGTGCAGGATCCCGGCAAACCGATCGGCGTGTTCTTGTTTGTCGGTCCCTCCGGAGTCGGCAAGACTGAGACCGCGCTCGGCGTCGCCGATCTGCTCTTCGGCGGCGAGCGCTTCATGGCGACGATCAACATGTCGGAGTTTCAGGAAAAGCACACCGTGTCACGCTTGATCGGATCACCGCCGGGGTATGTCGGCTACGGCGAGGGCGGCGTACTGACCGAGGCGGTGCGACAGCGGCCGTACTCCGTCGTTCTGCTGGACGAAGTGGAGAAGGCCGACCCGGAGGTCATGAATCTCTTCTACCAGGTGTTTGACAAGGGAATGCTCTCCGACGGTGAGGGGCGCGAGATCGACTTCAAGAATACGGTCATGTTCATGACCTCCAATCTGGCGACCGATGAAATCATGGCCTTGGGCATGGCCGACCAACCGCCGACGCATGAAGCCGTTGTGTCGGCGATCCGGCCCATTCTCAATCGCCATTTCAAGCCGGCGCTCGTCGGGCGGATGACCATCGTTCCGTTTTTCCCGCTGAAATCCGACGCGATCGGACGGATCGTCCGTCTCAAGCTCGAACGCGTGGCCAAACGTCTGAACGAGAGCCACAAGATGGCGCTGTCCTACGACGATGCCGTTGTCGATCAAATCACCGCGCGCTGCACCGAGGTGGAGACCGGCGCGCGCAATATCGACAACATCCTGTCCGGCTCGCTGTTGCCGCGCATCTCGACGGAAATCCTGCAGCGCATGACCGCAGGGCCGTTGCCGGAACGGCTGACGTTGGGCATCGACGCTGTGTCGGAGTTTACTTTGGTGTTTGGTGACGGCAACGCAGCATAACTGCGGCGTGGCGCGTTGATATACCTGTATGGCACGCATGACCTACGATATCTTCAGCGGCACTCTCGAAGCGCATTCGTCGTCGGGGGGACCGTCGGTCATCACCGAAGCGCGATCCGGCGCATCACGCTGGTGGTTTGACTCGGAGATCAAGCAGCACGGCTCTCATGGATCGCTGCGGCACGTCCATGGCGGGCCAATCCCGCCGGGACGCTGGGAGATTCTCGCGCCGGGGACACCGCATCCCGACGGCGGGACACTGCGCCCCCACTGGATCCCGTTGCGCCCGTTGTTTCAAACCGCTCGAACACACCTGTACATCCATCCGTCCGGCGCGCAGGACAACCTGAACACCGAAGGGTGCATCGTTGTCCGGGGCTCGATCATCTCCGGCAACATCAGTGGTACATATCGGCTCATCTATGACATGGTCGTCGCCGACCGTGGCGGCGAACTCACGGTGGAGCGCGGCGACACATGCCGTTACCAACTCGCGCGCGGCGACGATGTCATTGTCCGCGCGAGCGCTCCGACCATTGCCGCCTCCGAAGCGCATGCCGGCGCCGTGGCGCCGCGGACGGCACGCACGATGATTGTCTGAGTCGGGTGTTGATGGGATTTGATGATGGTACTTGATGTCGCCTCCGAATCGATCCTGACGTTCACAGTCGACGGGTTCGACGGCGAACTGCGGGTCCTGCAGTTGTCCGGACGCGAGGCGATGTCGGAATTGTTCCACTTCGGCGTCGATCTGGCCTGCCAGGATTCCGAGATCGATTTGGACGGCATCGTCGGTCAGGCCGCCCAGCTCCAAATCCATTACCTCGACGGTGCGCGGGAACTCAACGGCATCATCAGCCGATTCGAGCAGGGGCATGTCGGCGAGACCTTCACCGCCTACTACGCCGAATTGGTGCCGAGCGTCTGGCTGCTGACCCAGCGATACGACAGCCGCATTTTTCAGGAACAATCCGTCCCCGACATCATTCAAGCGGTGCTCAAAAACTCCGGGGCAACTTCGCGGTTCGCGTTGAAGGGCAGCCATGCGCCGCGCGAGTATTGCGTGCAGTACCGCGAGACCGATTGGAACTTCATCATGCGGCTGATGGAAGAAGTCGGCATCTTCTGTCAGTGGGAGCATCGGGACGGCAAGGACATCCTGGTGATCGCCGACGCGCCCGGTGTGCACGTACCGATTGACGGTACGCCCGACGTTCTCTTCCGTGAGCCGACCGGTTTGGTCGAGGCCGAGGAGTTTATCTACCAGTTTCGCTCCGCGCAACAGATTCGGCCCGGGAAGATTACGCACACCGATTACAATTTCAAAACGCCGGCGCTCGACATGTTCAAAGATCAATCGGCCCGCCGAAATCCCGAGCTGGAAGTCTACGACTACCCGGGATTGTATCCCGATCAGGGGACCGGCGGGACACTGGCGCGCGCGCGATTGGAGGCATTGCAATCGCCGCGGTTGAGCGCTGTCGGCGAGAGCACCTGCCGACGAATGATCCCCGGATTTAAGTTCACGATGCAGGAGCACCGGCGCGAATCATTCAACCAGGAGTATCTCCTCACGTCCGTACGGCACACCGCCAGCCAGCCGTTGGGTCAGGACGAGACCGGCGGGCGTTTTCATTATAGCAATTCGTTTGTCGCGATTCCGGCGTCGGTGCCGTATCGCCCGCCCCGCGTGACACCCAAGCCGGTGGTCGAGGGAACGCAGACCGCCGTTGTCACCGGCCCGGCGGGCGAGGAGATTTACACCGACGAGTACGGACGAATCAAAGTCCAATTCCACTGGGACCGCGAAGGAAAGAAGGACGACAAGTCATCTTGCTGGATCCGCGTTGCGCATCCGTGGGCGGGCCCCTCATGGGGCTCAATGTTTATCCCGCGCGTCGGATTCGAGGTCGCCGTGCAGTTTCTCGAAGGCGACCCCGACCGGCCGCTCGTCATCGGCTCGGTCTACAATGCGCAAAACATGCCGCCCTATCCGCTTGATGCGCAGAAAAACAAAAGCACGATCAAATCCAACAGCACCAAGGGCGGCGGCGGATCAAATGAACTCCGATTTGACGACACCAAGGGTTCTGAGGAAGTCTATCAACACGCGCAAAAAGACCTCACCATCCGTACCGAAAACGACAAGAATCAGAGCACCGGCCACGACGAGACGCTGAAGATCGGCAACGACCGCAGCAAGGATGTCGGCAACAACGAGACGACGAAGATCGGCAAAGACCGCACCGAAGAAGTCGGTGCCAACGAGACGATTAAGATCGGCACGGATCGCACCGAAGAGGTCGGCGCCAACGAAAAAATCAAGATCGGCGCCGACCGCACCGAAGAAGTGGCCGCCAACGAAACGATCAAGATCGGCGCCGACCGCACCGAGGACGTCGCTGGCAACGAGACGATCAAAATCGGGGGCAACGAGAGCATCACGGTCGGCGGATCGATGACGTTGAGTGTCGGCAGCGGCGGCACGATCAAGGTCGCCAAGGATGTGTCGACCTCGGTTGGCGCCGACTCCAGCACGTCGGTGGGCAAGGCGATGTCGACCGACGTCGGCAAGACCTACGACCTTTCCGCAGGCGATTCGATGACCATCAGCTCCAACAAGGACATCACGCTCAGTTGCGGCAAGGCGACCATCAATATGAAAAAAGACGGCACCATCACCATCAACGGCAAGGACGTCACCATGCAGGGGTCCGGGAAAATCACGGTGAAGGCGTCGAAGGATGTCATCGTCAAAGGCAAAAAGATTTTGGAGAATTAGGAGCGACACATATGGAGACGCCAACCTGGGAACAACTGACAACGGCCGGAGCGGACGTGCGATTGGCGCGCATCGCCGCGATTACCGACGACGGCACCGTGCGGGTTGCCCTCTCCGATGATTGCATTGTGTCGGCGGATCGCCTGGAGAGCGTATCAATCGAATCAGTCCGCCGGGCGCACGCCGACCAGCGCCGCGTCATGGTCTTTCTCGATCGACAGGACGAAACCCAGCCGGTCATCCTCGGAGTCGTCGCCGACCCGTTCTCAACGCAGGCGATTGTCGATGGCGAGAACTTCGAGATTCGCGGCGATCAACAGGTGACCCTGCGATGCGGCAAGGCGAGCATCACGCTGACGAGGGCCGGGAAGATCATGGTGCGCGGGACGTACCTCTCCTCGCGTTCGTCGGGCGTTAATCGCGTCAAGGGCGCGTCGGTCCAGATCAACTGACGACGCACCGATTCCCACGATTGACGAGACACTGATGTCCCGTCGCGCTGCCATCCATCCATGCAACTGATCAATGCCACGCGCATGGCCGCCGGGTTCACGCTCGGACGCGACAGTTCCGGACGGGAGTCGGTCGTTGTCGTTGCCAAGGGGACATTCACGCTTCCATCCGACGGCGACAGGTCTCGTCTCCTCCCGATTCAGGAGCCGTTGGTCACGGCGGATGTCTTCTCCGGCGAGCCGGGGTTTTCCGCACCGATTTACGAGAGCGATTTTGCACCGCTCAAGTTGCGCTGCGATGTTCTGCTCAACGGCAGCGCCCACGCGCCCGGCGGCAAGCCGGCCCAGCGTGTCGATGTCGCATTGCGTGTCGCCACGATCACCAAGTCGTTTGAAGTCGTCGGCCCGCGCACCTGGCGGCAGGGGCTGGTGGGGTTTGCCGCATCGGAGGCGGAGTTTTTGACGGTCCTGCCGATTTCCTACGACAACGCGTTCGGCGGCGTCGACCAGAGCGATCCCGACAAGCCGCGATTTTATCCGTCCAATCACGCTGGCGTCGGTTACCACCACAATACATCGCTCGATTCTGTTGTCGGCCAGCCATTGCCGAACACCCAGGAGCCGGAGAACCCGGTCACCAATCCGCGCGGCGTCTATCGACCCATGGCATTCGGCGCGATCGGACGCAGTTGGGATCCGCGCCCGCAATATGCGGGGACCTACGATCAGCGCTGGATCGACGATGTATTCCCGTTTCTGCCGAAGGATTTCCGCAACGAGTACTTTCAGTGCGCCCCTCCCGATCAGCAATGCGACTACCTGCGCGGCGGTGAGGCGGTCGCGCTGGTCAATCTGACGCCGCTCGGCCGCTGTTCATTCCAGTTGCCGACTGTCGTTTTACCGGTCGAATTCACCGATATCGACTCCAACCGCACGCGCGTCGATGCCGTCTGCGACACGCTGATCATCGAGCCCGATCAGTCCCGTTTCATGATGGTCTGGCGCGCGTCGCTGTCGCTGAAACGCGACATCATGGCCATGCGGCAGGCGATCGTCGGTACGCCGCCGCCCGGCTGGAAGCGGGCGCGCGATACCGGGAAAGTCTACTACCCCTCATTGGCGGCGCTCGGAGAGTAAATCGATGAAACCGGCGGTGCTGGCGACGGGAATGGTGACGGCGATCGGGCTGGATGCACCGTCATCGTGCGCGGCGATCCGTAGCGGAATCACCGGCCACACCGAGACGCGGTTTCTGTATGACGGCGACTTCATCGTCGGCTGTCCCGTACCGTGGGCGGAGCCGGTGCGCGGTGTCGAACGGCTCCGCCAGATGACCGTCTCTTCGATCAGAGAATGTGCGGATGGTTTCGCCCGGTTGGATCCAAAGAAAACAGCTCTGTTGATCTGCCTTGCCGAAGCCGACCGTCCCGGACGATTCGACGGATTGGATGCGACTTTTGCAGACTCCGTTCACGCCGCACTGGGCTGGCCGCGCCATCCCGACTCCGCCGTGATCAACGACGGTCGTGTCGGGGGTGTGCGTGCTCTCGAACGCGCCCGCGCGCTGGTGGCGTCACGACGCGCCACGCATTGCATCGTCGCGGGCGCCGACACGATGCTGGCTGCCGACACACTGACAGCGGCCAGTGCGGCGCATCGATTGCAGACGGTGGAAAACTCCGATGGCTTCATACCCGGTGAAGCAGCGGCCGCGGTTCTGATCGGCATTCCCGCGGATAAGACCTGTCACCTCGAGTGCCGGGGCGTCGGCTACGGCGAGGAACGCGCCACCCGCGACTCGGGCGAACCGTTGCGTGGCGAAGGCATGGTCGCCGCCTTGCGGGCCGCCCTGGCCGATTCGTCGGTCGCATTGAATTCGCTCGACTACCGCATCACCGATTTGTCGGGTACGCAGTATGGGTTTAAGGAAGCGACCTTGGCATTGGACCGGCTGCTGCGTGATCGCAAAGAGGAATTCGACTTGTGGCATCCGGCCGAATGCATCGGGGAAGTCGGCGCGGCATTTATCCCGTGCGCGCTCGGAGTTGCGCTGACGGCCGCGCGTAAGGGGTACGCACCGGGACCGGGGCTGCTGTGCCACTGCGCCGCCGATGGTCCGGGACGGGCCGCGGTTGTCCTGTACCGCACCGACAGGGAGCCGCGTTGATGTCGAACAAGGTATTCGCCAACACTCGCGAAATTTCCTGCAAAGCGGCGGCGGGCAAGTCGATCTGCAGCTTCCCCGATGTCTGCCTCAGCCCGCCCTCGCCCCCGGCGGGACCGGTTCCGATTCCGTATCCCAATACGGCATTCGCCAGTGATGCGACCAGCGGCTCCAAAAACGTGAAGATCTCCGGCAAGGAGATCATGCTCAAGAACAAGTCGTACTTCAAGAAAAGCACCGGCGATGAGGCGGCGACCAAGTCATTGGGTATGGGAGTGGTCACGCATCAGATTCAGGGCAAAGTCTACTTCGTCAGTTGGTCGATGGACGTCAAAGTCGAGGGACAGAATGCCTGCCGCCACCTCGACATGACCACGCACAACCACATGTCGCCGACGCCGAACACCGGCCCGTGGCCGTACGCCGACACGCAGGCGATCGCCAACATCAGCGAGTGCGATGGCGATGCCGGCGAAGCCAAGACAAAGTGCGCCGGTCAGAAGGGACCACCGAAGTGCACGGAGGCGTGTCGAAAGGCACAAAAATGTGTTCTCGTAAAGAAGTCGGACGATAAGAAGGCCTGTTGCGAGCATGAAACGACCGGACACCACTTGGTCGAGGTCCATTGCTTCTCGCCGACCGGCGAGCGCGGCGGTTCGCTCGAAGATTTGGAGTCATACAACCAGAACGCCGCGCCGTGTGTGTGTGCGTCACAGTCGCGTGCCGACGGATCGCATGGAGTCCTGCACGCCGTGCAGGGTCAACTGGAAGGCGCGCACAACAGCAAACCGGGTGAGCCGAACTGCGAGTGGGAAGATGCCGGCGGAAAGATCAAAGGAAAGAAGAAGCGCGCCAACGCGGTCTCCAAGTGGACATACTCCGAGGCCCGTGACGCTGGCGCCAAGGCGCACAAAATCGCCTTTCCTCACTGCAACGAGGACTGCATCAAGAAGCAGTTGGATGCCTATCACAAAGACGAGTGCGGCCTCGACGATGACACGCCCTTGCGGAGCGATCCCGGCGCACCGAATCGTTCTGCCGGAACACTGAGCAAGAAACAGCAACAGCAGGTTGACGATGCGGTCGATGCCATCCGCGGCGTTGGAAACTCGTCCTCCAGCGTATGACCGATGCCGACACGTCCGTTGACGATGGGGGTTCAGGACCAGTGAATCAGATCGGACCGACACCGTTCAGTTTTCTCTCCGGATTTGTACAGGACCGCAATACCGCCCGCGTCATTGCGCAAGTCGATCAATTGCGTGATCAGGGCTCCACTGCGTCACGACTGATGAAGTGGACGCGCGACGAGGGTCAGTGGATGTCCTTTCGTCTGGAGTGGACGGCGACACGCATGTGGGTGCTTACGAAGCCGGAAATGCAGGTATTTGCAATCGGACCCGATGGCATCGTGAGTGTTGGTACCTCCAAGGGGATGAGTGAAGAGGAAGTCGATCCCGGCGACGATGGCCCGCGCCGTCGGGGACCGATCCGCGACTTGCAATTCATCGGATCGCACCTGTACGTCGCCGGGATGAGCCGTCAGGTATACCGTCGTGAGGCACCGAATCGATGGATGCGACAAGATGACGGCGCCGTCCTGCCACGCGGAGATATGACAGTCGCGGGTTTCAATTCGATCGACGGTCTCGATGAGAATGACATATACGCGGTCGGATTCAATGGCGAAATCTGGCGACGGAGCGGCGAGAAGTGGCGTAAACTCGACAGCCCCACCAATCTCGTACTGCACCGTGTGCGGGTGATTCGTCCCGACCTTGTCTTCATCTGTGGACAGGAGGGCGTGTTGATGCGCGGCAGCGGTGAGCGCTGGCGTATTATCGAACACGATGCAACTGCGGAGGATTTCTGGGGGATGGAATGGTTCGGCGATAGACTCTATCTGGCCTGTGATGACGGTTTGTATGTGCTTGCCGCCGATGATTCGGTGAACGCGGTCGACACCGGCTTGGCAGCCGAATGGACCACACGTCATCTACACACTAACGATGGTGTTCTGTGGTCGTTTGGCCCCAAGAGCATTGCCTGGACTGAAGACGGCCGACTCTGGAACGATGTGACGCCATGAACGCAGGTGTCGTCGCACCCGTCATCAGTCAGCACGCCGAGGAAGCGTCGTTCTTGTGGCTGCTGCGCAGCGCGGCCGTGAACGCCCCTCATTACACATTGCGCGATTTGGCGGAGCTGGATACTCGCGTCGAAGCGCATCTCGACGGCCTGCGCATCGCGGGCGCGGCCGGATGGGACATCTGTCGGAACGAGCTGGCCTGGGAGGAGCCGGGCGAAGTCTTCGTCGCCGGCTGCCTCGCATTCGCCAACGGCGACATGACTCGCATGCGCGCAGTCCTCGATGTCGTTCAACAATCCGGACAGTGTATCCCAGGGGTGATCTCCGCGCTGGGATGGCTCGATTACGACGACGTGTCCGAGCGCGTCAAGCAACTCCTGTCGGCTCGCACGCCTGACCTTCGCCGCATCGGTATAGCGGCGATGGCGATCCATCGACGTGACGTCGGTGCCGATCTCGCATCGGCCATCGACGATGACGAGAGCTCACTTCGAGCGGCGGCACTTCGCGCCGCCGGTCAGTTGGGTCGGGCCGATTGCCTCTCTGCGCTGGTCTCACATCTGGAAGATCCCGATGCCATGTGCCGCTTCTGGGCCGCCTGGTCGGCGGTACGCATGGGAGAACCCAATGGGTTGCATGTGCTGCGTGAACTGGCAGAGTCGGGTTTTGTGCGTCGTCAGCGAGCGCTCGACGTTGCCCTGCGCGCGATGCCTCTGCCCCAGGCGTTGCGATGGCAGAGTGCGCTTGCTTCAAATCCGGAGCTGGCACGACAAGCCGTCATCGCCGCCGGAGTGATCGGCGACCCATCGCTGGTTCCATGGCTGCTCGAGCGAATGGCGAGTCCCGAGCTGGCTCGCGTGGCGGGCGAGGCATTCACGCTCATTACCGGCGTCGATCTCGCGCTCGCCGACCTGGATGGTGACTCCCCGGATGGATTCGAACCTGCTCCGACCGATGATATTGCCGATGAATCGGTCGACATCGATCCGGACATTGACCTCCCTTGGCCTGACCCGGAAGCGCTGCGCGGCTGGTGGAATGAGCATCAGGGTGATTTTCGAAGCGGCGAGCGCTGCTTGCTGGGAAAACCGCCTGAGCCGGCCGCACTGAAAGAGATTCTGCGGCTGGGGTTTCAACGTCAGCGCGCCGCCGCCGCCATGCAGCTTGCGTTGAGCGCTCCGAAGGCACTGCTGTACGAAATCCGGTCGCCCGGATTCCGGCAGCGCGCCGATTGGGGTGTCTAAGGGCCGTCTGCGGCGAATCTGCGGGGTGCATAGTAACCCCCTCACCCAACCGTCTTCGACATTGCCGTGGCAATACACAATGGAGTATCATCCAGCGCATGACGCCAGATCAGAGGACTGTCCGCGACACGTCCGCCGACCGCTTTGACGACGATTCCGATGTCGCGATACTCGACGCCGAGCCGGAATCCCCATACCGCTACTACGTCGAAGATGAAAAGCCGCGCGCCGATGCGGCATTCTTCGAATTGTTGTTGGCGCGAATCGTGCGCGGCGGCGGCGATGCCGATTCCGTGCGCGAGTACTGGCCACGCGTCGTCACCGCGCTGTCGGGCTTCAACGCGTTTCGCCTGGCCTACCTCAGCGAATCGGAAGTGGCATCGTCGATCCAATCGGTCGGTGGACGCTTCAGCGCGACACTGGGATCGCGTGCCCGGGACATAATCGCCTGGGCGGAGGCGTTCTGGCGCGTGCGTCAGATTTACGGATCGTTTCGCCAGTATATCCGATCATTCGATACCGATGGCATCGATGCCATGCTGGCCGATATGACGCAACGGCTGCCGGGACTGTCGCGCGAATTCCTGACCGAGTTCCTTCACGAAGCGGGAGAACGGCTCCCGTCGACGGGAACCCAGCAGGGCGGACGGTCGCGCCGGCAGCGTCAGGGACGCGGTCGGCGGCAACAGCCCAAAAGGCAGCAGCCAGAGCCGCCGAAAGCAGAGTCGGCGCCGACCAGCAAAGCGCAGCCGACATCCGCCGCCGACGCAGACAAGTCGGGACCTAACCGCGGCAATAAGCGCGGCCGCCGACGCTTCTTTCGCCGACGCCGGGGTCGGCAACAGGGCGGCGATCAGGAAGCAAAGACCAAGCCATAGAATGCCCCGCTCCGGCGGCGTCACTTACGGGGTCAAGCGCCCGCGATGACCCACAGCAGAAGCATCAACAGCATCTGTGCGGTCGCCCTGCTGCTGACCGGCCCTGGCTGCACGCGCGGAGACACTCCCCAAATGGCTGAAACCAAGACTGCTTCGACATCGCGCCCAGTCGAATCAGGTCACGCTCCGGTCAACGGCATCCGCATGTATTATGAGGTACACGGCGGCGGAGATGATGTCCCTCTCCTCCTGCTCCACGGGGGCGGGTCGACCATCGAAGTGACCTTTGGCCGGATCCTCCCTTTTTTCGCCTCACGCGGACGAGTCATCGCAGTCGAGGAGCAGGGGCATGGTCGCACCTCTGATCGCGTTGGACCGGTGAGCTTTGAGCGCACTGCGGACGATGTCGCGGCCCTGCTTCGCCACCTGGAGGTCGCACGGGCCGATCTTCTGGGTTTCAGCAACGGTGCCAGTATTGCGCTCCAGGTTGCCATACGGCACGCGCCGGCCGTGCGAAAACTGATCTTTGCGTCGTCCATCACGAAGCGGGATGGCGCAGATCCGCAGTTCTGGGAGTTCATCGCGCGGGCCGAGTTCTCTAATATGCCGCAGCCGCTTAAAGACTCATTTCTGCAGGTAAACCCGGACCCTGATCAGCTCAAAACCATGCATGAGAAGGATGCCGCGAGGATGCGCAGTTTTCAGGACGTGCCCGACAGTCTGGTGCGCTCCGTTCGGGCGCCGACGTTGATCCTCCTCGGCGATCAGGACATTGTGCGACTCGAGCATGCGGTTGACCTGACACGCATGATTCCGGGTGCACGGCTCATGGTTTTGCCGGGCGGACATGGAGATTATCTGGGAGAGTTATTGTCGATGTCCGGGGACGCATATTATCCCGCGTTGACGGCTGAGCTGATCAACGAGTTCCTCGATGCGCCGTGATGCCCCGATGCCAGGGGCTGAGTGAGAGGGAGATGAGCATGATGGAGGCGGGGGGAATCGAATGCGCCGGAGGCGCACAAGCCCCTTGGGCGCAGCTTTACCCGCCGCTGGCGGGCCGCGCCTGATTCTCCCATTCGTCCAGCCACTTACGGCCCTGACCGGACTTCAGGAATTTCTCACGAATCCGTGCCTGTGCGTGATCGGTGTACTCCTCTGTAAAGATCAGACGGAAATCTCCAAGCATTCGGCTCACCGACGTGCCGGCCGATCGATGCTCATTCAGACGCCGCGGCAGGTTGTTAGTGATGCCAACGTACCGGCGTCCGGAATCACCGCGCAGAACGTACACTGTAACCACGGATGGCTTTGATGGAGGCGGGGGGAATCGAACCCCCGTCCGAAAGCCCTTCGAAGAGACCGTCTACCCGCGTAGTCGCTTCTTTCTATCTCGCCGGATCAACCGTCAGGCGACAAACTGCTGATCCAGCCAGCCCGATTCAGTTTCGCCTATGTCCTCGGGCGTGACGGTCGGCTATCCCCCTTTGTCGGCGATCGGCAACGGGCGGGAGGAGCGTCCGGTACCGTCGGGCTACTCTAACCTAATGGTCAGGCAGCCAACGCATACGAATAGACGTCTGCGTTTATGGTTTTTCTGAGGGTTTAACGAGGTCCCAGAAACCTCGGCGGGCAAGCCTCCTGTCGGTGACTCCGTCGAAACCAGTCGCCCCCGAAGAGGACTTACTCTTCAGACATGAGCGTTACGCAAATCACGATTAACTGTTTGCGTGACAAACAGATGTCCATACGGAGGCGCCGTTTGTATCTGACAACATGTTGACCATCAAGGGATTAGGCGATAATTGGGCTTCGGGCCCCGGTCTCTCTATGAGCTTTATGAGAGCACGGAGATCGCGGGAGGGCACGTTCACTCGCTCGCATCGTTTCCCGTCAATCGCGTCTGATCCGGGAGCCCTCCGCGGCGACTCGTGGAGCGCCTATCGGCCGATCAGCCGGCCAACTGCCACCTCAAAGGCAAAATGCGCTTGACAACCCCTGTTTGAAGCTTAATCTAATGACTGGGTTGGCCGAGTTTCGAGGCAATTGAGCACGCAGGAAATTGGGAAAAAGACCGATTGCGTCGTGGCCGGCTTCAGTTACCTCACTTACTAAAGAGTCTTTGCCCCTGGCCGGGTCCCACCCCGGCACCGCAAGACGGCAGGCGTTGGAGTCTAACGATCAGGTACTGCGCGAACGCGACAGATTCGCTTCGAGGTGGCGTACACGCAGATTCAGACGTGAATTCAACTAACGATCTCACAGGCGAACAATCGGCATTCTTGGCCTACTGTAAGGAGGTGGTAGCTGCCTAATCAGGTTGAATGAAACCTCAACAGCAGGACCCGGCACTCTCCGCACTGCGGTTGCGAGGCGCCGGTGTCGCAGTGGCTCGAACGTCGTCGCATCGACGGCGAATCAGGAAACGAAGGATTCAGCACCTCTCTGCAAGGAGACACGAATGACGGGGAAGATTCTCAAAGTTGGCGCTGCAATCTGCCTGGCGGTTCTCGTCTTGGCCGGTACCGCGAATGCTTTTGAGTCGCGGGACAAGGCCGAGAAATCCGACCGGATGCAGATTCTGCGCCAGAACGGCGTTCTCGATCGCTGGGAACATTTTCGCCAGAATGGGCTCAACGCCCAATACCGGATTATCAAGGACCTCGGTCCGGATCGCGGGTGGCGTCCGGACATGCTTCATCCCTCGGCGGTTGAGAATGCGTATTCAATCGTCAACGACCGCCCGAGAATGGGCTCAGGCAACAGTCTTCTCGATTTGGACACCTTGGCCCCAGACCCGCTCCCGGCGCATATCGCCAACACGTCGTACGACAGTCAGGCGAATGACTCCCAGGGGCATCAGATTGCGCGCAATCCCGGAGCAGACTTTGTCCACATGGTGTGGATTCACTGGGATGAGATTCCCGAAGACATCGCGGACGCCGATCGTTTCGTGAACTACGCTGCGTGGGATGTCTTGGCTGCCCCCGGATTCGAATTACTCCCCGGATTCGACGGTGCGTCGATCGGGCTCGGCAACTTTGCGCGCGCGGGCTTTGCCCGCATGGACGTCGACAGCGATAGCAAGGCCCACGTTGTATTCCATCAGTATCCGGATGTGGGTGAGGATCAAAGCTACTCGGCGTGGCACATTTTCGTTGTGGACGAAGCTGAGGTCATTACAAGCCCCGAGCAGTTGCCGTTGATTCCGGCCAATCCGGAAGTCACGGAAACACTCTGGCCCGATGTGGCCATTACGCAGAACAACGGCTTGGCCAAAGACAACACGACCGACCTCTTCCACGTGATCGGCATGGGCGCCATCCCGGCCGGCCCTGGTTTCGCTTCGCCGTCGGGCGATTTGGCCTATTGGCGCTGGGATCAGGAGAATCCCGGATGGAACGCTCCGGTGATCATCGACTCGACGAACGGCGCGCTGTCGTATGTCATCGACGCCTGCGACGGGACCGACAAGGTCGCCGCCGTCTTCACGCAAAACTACGAGTCGCAGTGGAACAACCTGTTTAATGTCGTTTACCGCGAATCGGTGACAGGCGGTCTGGGCTGGGTCGACGGTGCGGAGTTGGGCGATATCAACCGCGAGTATGTCACCGACTACTCCGACAACATCACGCCGGGGCCGCAGACGTGGGGACACATCTCCGTCCTGTATGATCACGACAACGTGCTGCACGTCTTCTGGGATGAGCAGCGTCAGGCGAATCTTTCCGACGACATCGCGATCCGCCACTGGGATGACAACACCCTGGCGATTCGTCCGGTTGCCCTGGGCTACTACACCAACGACGCGAACTACGCCGGCCACCTGAACTTGAACAAGCTGACCGCGGGTGTCGGCGACGGATCGGCGACGTGCGACGGCGATCCCAACACCAACTATCTCTACGTCACCTACACCAAGAATTGCGGTGAGAGCGTTGCCGAAGCCGAGGACTTCTCGAAATTCGGCATTTGCAACGGCGAGATATACATCACCGGTTCACGCGACGACGGCAATAGCTGGTCGCCGGGCCTGAACATCACCAACACGAAGACACCGCAGTGCACGTCGTCACATCCCGACTCGGTCTGCGCGTCGGAAGTGCAGGCGACGATCGCGCGGGACATCAGCGGCTCCGCGGGCATCGACATCATCTACCTGCAGGATCTGGAAGCGGCGACGTGGGCTGACGGCAGCGGCTGGACCATTAACCGGGTGATGTACCTCAATCTCCCCGGCGGCAACGACGCGGACTATGTCTGCCCGCTGAGCTCGCCGAACTTCGCCGCGTTCATCACATCCGACGACGACTGCGAATACCATGCCGCTCCGAACACGCAGAATCATGAAGACCTGACGATCCTCAACATCGGCAATGCGACGATGAACGGGAACGTATCCGTCCAGAATGATCCGTCGGGATTCCTGTCGGTCGTGCCGTCGGGCGCCTACAGCATCGGCGTGGGCGCGCCGGATTTAGTGGCGGACGTGGAAATGGACGCCACCGGCCTGACGCCGGGCCTGTACAACGCTGAGGTCCGCGTGTCGCACAATGACGAGACCAAGCCCGACACCGTCCGCATCTTCGAGGTCGCGTTCTTCGTGGCGAACTCCTTCTTCTGTCCGGAAGAAGAGATTCTGCGCACGAATGTGACCAGCCCCGGCGTTCTCTGGATGGAAGTCGAGTCCAGCGGACGTTATGCCGCGGCGGCGCAGGGCGGTCTCTTGCGCATCAAAGACTCTTCCTATGTATTTGAGGAAGGTTCATTGGTTGTCGCTCACGGCACTCAGAACCCCGATACGGTCGCGTTCCACCGTTTCTTCAACCGATTCCCCGAAGATCCGGGACAGCGCGGCTACCGTGCCCTGGCCGACCTGGCTTTTGACACGAACGCGTACGAGAGCGGTGCCGGCCAGGTGACCGCGACCGCGTTGATGTGCACGAAGGATTCATTGGTCGGTGTCGACGCGAAGTGGTTCTTCCCGCAGCATGCTGATTCGGCGAACTTCGTCATCGTCCAGTACACGGTGCGCAACCGCACCAATCAGTTGCCGGGCGGACACCCGAACTTCAACCAGACGCTCAACAACATTCTGGTCGGTCTGTGGAACGACATCGACGTGGTTGAAAGCAACAAGCAGAACGTCCAGCAGGGTTCGGATAACACCGGCAGCGATGCATTGCTCGATTCGAATTTCGTGTATCAGTACGGATTCGATACGGTCGGGCATGCCGACGTGGTCACGTCGAAGAAGTTCTCCGGCGGCATCTCGTACATGAAGGGACGCGACGCCACCGGTGCGAGCTTCAACTTCACCGCTCCGGTGCCGATTCGTGCCGGCGTCAAGTTTAACGTCATCAACCAGACGCAGGGCGGTCCGACGAGCGAAATCCTTTATGCCCAACTCGACGGCGGCGCGGGCGTCACGATCTCACCCAACTGGGGTATCGCCGACTCGACCGAGGACATGTTCACTTACTTCCAGCTCGATCACGGGCTGACGCTGGCGCCGGGGGCCTCGCAGTCGTATGTCGTCGGGATCGTGTCCGACACGCTCTCGCATCCCGACTACATTCCCGCGGGGCAGGACGGCGCAGTCACCAGTCTGCACCTGACCCTGCAGAAAGCGTGGACGTGGGCCGAGGAGCGGTTGGGCTGCAACTGCCCCGGCTGGCCTGATCCGGCAGGAAACGGAACGGTCACCAACGTCTTCGACGTCGTCAAAGCCGTCGACGTGGCCTTCCGCAACGGCACCGATGTGCCGGTGGCGGGCGGGGCCTGCCCGGTTTCCCACACGAACGTCGACTGCCTGAACGTCACGAACGTCTTTGACGTCGTGAAGTTCGTCGATGTCGCGTTCCGTAACGGGAACCCGGCAACAGTGTTCTGTACGCCGTGTCCGTAGATGCATGATCCCCGCGAGCAATCGCCCGCGGTGCAATAGGCAGTGACAGCGGGATGTTCTTTCGAGAACATCCCGCTGTTTTTTTATTTGATGTTCTGCCTGGCGGTTCCAGGAGCGATCATTCGCCATGACGGAGCACGAATTCGACTGGATTCGCGGCCTCGCCCGCCGGTTCGGAAGCGGTCCGCTTCCGTCCGGAGACTTGGGGATCGGCGATGATGCCGCGCTGATTGCTTTGGTGCCGGGCGATCCAGCGAGTCCGCACCTGGCGCTGTCAGTGGATGCGCAAATCTCCGGCGTCCACTTCCGACCGGGCTGGCTGACGGATCGCGAACTGGGATTTCGGCTCTTCCAGATCGGATTCTCCGACATCGCTGCGATGGGAGCGCGCCCCCGGGGGGCGCTTTTGTCATTTGAGGTCGGTCCCGGATACGATGAGTCCCGTCGCCAGGAATTCATGGCGGGGTTTGCCGAAGCCGCCGAGGAGTGCGGGGTTGCGCTGCTGGGTGGCAACGTGAGTGCGCGCGAGGCGGGATTCTCCGCGCACATTGTCGCAGTCGGCACGCTGCCGGACCGGCGCGCCCTCTGGCGGTCGGCCGCGCAAGTCGGCGACGGGGTATTCGTGATCGGCCGTCTCGGTTGCGCCTCGGCGGGTGTCCACGCGCTGGCGTCCGGCCGGGGAGACCCGGCGCCGGCGGACCTCCTGCTGGCCTACCGCCGTCCAACGGCACGCTGCCGCGAAGGCCGCCTCTTGCTCGAATCAAAATGGGCGCATGCCGCCATCGACATATCCGATGGACTCGCCGCAGACCTCGGGCACATTTGCGAGGCATCCGGTGTCGGCGCCCTCATCGACACCGAGCGGATTCCCATCGGCAACGTGTTGCGGGACTGGTGCCGGACGGATGATCTGGACCCGCTTGAGTTTGCGCTGCACGGCGGCGAGGATTACGCACTTCTGTTTACCGCCCCACCCGATGCCGGGTCCCAACGAGCAGTCGAAGCATCGCTCTCGTCGTTTGGCGCAGAGTGCGTCAGGATCGGCACCGTCACCAACACCGGACGCCTGGAAGCACGCAGCGACGGCCGGACGAAGCTCTTGCCTGCGACCGGTCACGTGCACCCGCTGCGCTGATCATCCCCAGCATCAAGTCTTGATTTCAGACTGTGGAGGGATTATGCTGGCGGCTCTTTTCGGCGCATCCCGTCGTCAATCCCAAAGCCACGGCGACGCCAGACGGGATGGCGAATCAGTCAACTTCAAACCGTCTTGCGACGGAATCGATCGGAGCGGCAAACGATGAACGGACGGGCTGTTGTCGCGGAGTTGATCGCCGCCTTCGGATTGGTGTTTGTCGGCGGCGGCGCGGTGGTCATGGATGGAATGTCGGGCGGCGCGCTCGGCCTGGTCGGCATCGCGCTGGCGCACGGAGTCGTGCTGATGACCATGGTGTATGCGACCGGGCACATTTCCGGCGCGCACGTCAATCCGGCCGTGACCTTGTCGCTGCTGGCAACCGGGAATATCGATGCCAAAAACGCGGTCGGCTACATCCTCGGTCAGTTGTCGGGAGCGGTGATTGCCGCCGTTTTGCTGCGGGTGATTTTTTCCGGTTTTCCCGCCGCTGATCTGCATCTCAGCGTGCCCGATCTGGGCGCCGGCGTTTCGCTGACTACAGGAATCCTCGTTGAGCTCGTGCTGACATTCTTCCTGGCTTTCGCCGTCTTCGGGACCGCAGTCGACAAGCGCGCTCCCAGAGGGGTGTACGGGTTGGCGATCGGCTTCGTGCTGATCTTCGACATCCTTATGGGCGGCCCGCTGACCGGCGCTGCGGTCAATCCGGCGCGTGCTTTCGGCCCGGCATTGGTCGCGGGCCACTGGAATGCCCATGTTGTCTACTGGATCGGCCCGGTTATCGGGGCGCTGATTGCCGGCCTGGTCTACAAACATCTCCTGCTGGATCGGGCCCCCGCGCCGCGATAGACGCGGTCGGCCCTGTTCAACTTCTGACCCGGTGCAGACGCACGGGCCGGCGCCGATGGCGCGATTGTGCAAAGCGCTGCACCTCTCCCGGCGCCCGGCCAATTTGCCCTGTGGGGACCTCAGATTTTGGCGGATTCTTAACTAATTATCGGGCAATGCGTTTCGGGGACGATTATTCAGAGTCTTCCTTGCGGGTCGTTCCGAACGGGTCTGTCCGGAGATTGGCACTTCGGATGCGTCGAAGCATTCGGACATCCCGGCCTGCCGGGACTCCTTAACACTATTCTATCGAGTGATACGTTGATGACTGTTGACAACCCGATGAAATGCAGTATCATAGTGACTGGCTATCCAGCCTTTTCCCTACAAGGGCGCCGTTCGGGATTTGCCACCCCGAAGACAACGAAAGGCCTGTGCTTATCAGCATCTGATGTGACCGAGTGGGTGAGTGACAGCGGAAGACAGTGCCGTTTCCGTCGAGACACACGCTCAAGCAAACAGGCGAGTTGGACAGTTCAGCTACCGCGTAGCAGCTACGTTTTCAGGCGCCCCTTGCTGACGAGACAAGATGTTGGACGAGTGGTCCCGAGCAACTCATGCCGCGCACAACTTGCGTCCGGTGCGTCATGTTCGGCGATCACGATCAACGACGGAATCAACGCGTGAAAATCCATATGCAAACTGACTCCCCAAGGAGGACTGAGGGTATGAAACGATTTCTCATCTGGCTGTGTGCGTGCTGTCTGGTCGTGTTGTGCACGCCGCTGGCGCATGCGGCCGACAGAGTCGAGGTGGAATCCAAGCAGGTCAACGCCGGCGATGCCGGAGTGACGCTCGGCGTCAACGTGCAAAACGACGTCGATTTGTTTGGATTGGTGCTGCCCCTTGAGTTCCGCTCCATGACCGGCGGAGCATTCTACCGCAGCAATTTCAGTTTTGTGGTAGGCGGACGCTTCGCCATCGCGGGCTTCGTCACCCAGATTTACTATGGCGTCAAGCAGGTCAACGCGGGCGGCTGCGATAATCTGCCCTCGTACTCGGGCAGTGCGACCAGCGCCGGGACCGCGACCGATTTCTACACATCCCCGGACGGGACTATGTGGTCCGGAATCGCGACAGCGTCACCTTACGTAATCGGTGACGATTTCACGTCCGGTACGCCGTCGTTTGTTTACACCTTCGACGTGGACACGCTGTGCGGCACCTTTGAAGTAGACACGATGTGCACGACCCCGGGCAACCACCTCACGGGCGTCGATGCCGGCTTCGGGCCGGTGCCCCTTGCGTTCTCGAAGGGCACCGTCACCGTCTGCGAGCCGGCCGGGAATATCCCGCCGGTCGCAGTGTGTCTCGCCGACAGTCTGGACTTTGAAGTCGATTCGCTCTGCAATGCCACCGTCACTCCGGGCGACCTCGACAACGGTTCGTTTGATCCTGATGGGATCACGGTCGATCTATCGCTCAATCCTCCCGGCCCGTTCGGGCTCGGCTGCCATGATGTCTGGCTCGTCGTGACCGACATCGCCGGCGACAAGGATTCGTGCCTGACGAAAGTGTGCATCGTCGACACCACGCCGCCGGAGGCGAAATGCCCCGCCGACATCATCGTGAGTAACGACCCCGACAGTTGCGGCGCGATCGTCAATTTCAGCGCCGACGGCAATGACAATTGCAGCATCGACAGTATCAGCTTCTCACACCTTCCCGGCGACTTTTACCCGGTCGGCACGACGACGGTCACCATCGTGGTGTGGGACGGCTCGGGCAATGCCGACACCTGCTCATTCGACGTGACCGTCAATGACGCGCAGGCGCCGGTCGCCAAGTGTCCGGCCGACATCGTCGTGTCGAACGATCCGGACAGTTGCAGCGCGGTCGTTAATTACAACGTGACAGGCAACGACAACTGCGGCATCAACAATGTGACTTATGACATCTCCCCCGGATCATCCTTCAATGTCGGTACGACAACCGTCACGGCGACCGTCTGGGACGACGCGGGCAACGGCGACACATGCTCGTTCGACGTGACTGTCGAGGACACTGAACCGCCGTCGATCACGTGTCCCGCCGATACGATTCTCCCGAATGATCTGGATGCCTGTACCACGCGCGTTTTCTTCTATGCTTCAGCGCGGGACAACTGCGGCATTGACAGCGTCACATACGACCATGCGTCCGGATCGTTCTTCCCGATCGGCACGACGACCGTCACCGCGACGGCGTGGGATGCGTCGGAAAATTCCTCAAGTTGTCAGTTCGACGTGATCATCGAGGACACGCAAGCGCCCGAGGCCAAGTGCCCCGGCGATATTTTCGTCCAGGTCGGCCCAACGACGGACGACACGGTCGTGACGTGGCTGGCCTTCATCAACGATAATTGTGACAGCGGCACGGTCGTCTGCACGCCGCCGTCCGGTTCGACTTTTGGATTGGGCGCGACGCGCGTTTGCTGCGTTGCGACCGATGCGGCCGGCAATGAATCGGATTCCTGCTGCTTCGATGTGGTCGTGTCGCAGGAGCCGCTGGATGCGCCGCCGGTCGCGCAGTGTCTCGCCGACAGCACCAGCTTCTATGTTGATACGCTTTGCGAAGTGACCGTCACGCCCGCCGATCTGGACAACGGGTCGTTTGACCCCGACAGCGGATTGGTCGATCTGGCGCTGAATCCCCCCGGTCCGTTCGCACTGGGCTGCCATGATGTCTGGCTCGTCGTGACCGATGACGAGGGCGACAAGGACTCGTGCCTGATGAGAGTCTGCATCGAAGACACGATTTCGCCGACGATCGAGTGCAAGGGCGATACGACAGTTTATGTGGAGTTCGACAAATGCTACGTCGAGTGGGATGCCTACGCCTGGTCCACGTACAGTGACAACTGCGCGCTGGACTTTGTGGATTGCTACTTCGAGGCCCCGGGCAAAGGCATTCCGGAAACGCTCAATCCCGGCATCTACACGTTCTGGTGTGTGGCGGTGGACGAGTCCGGCAACTCAGATTCGTGCAGTTACACGCTCACGGTGCTCGACACGATCCCCCCGGAGATCAGTTGCCCGCAGATCGATATTCAGGTCGAAAATGATTCCGGGCAGTGCGGCGCCGTTGTGACCTTTGAGCGTCCGGCCACCGATAACTGCGAGATCGATTCCGTCATCTGCGTGCCGCCGTCGGGCAGCTTCTTCCCGGTCGGCGTGACGCCGGTCGTGTGCACTGCGTACGATATCCATGGCAACCAAAGTGAGTGCCGTTTCAACGTGATCGTCAACGACGTTGAGCCGCCCGTCATTACCTGCCCGGATGCGGACACGATCTACACGGAGCCGGACCAGTGCTATGCCTTCTTCGCGCCGTCGGACGGCGTGATCGCGACCGACAACTGCGACATCGACCGCGTCGATTGCGGATACGACGACAAAGGCGGACTGGGCACGCAGCAATTGTCGCCCGGCACGTGGTATTTCTACTGCGACGCCATTGATGTCAACGGCAATGTCTCGCGCTGCTATCGTACCGTCACGGTGATCGATAACCAGGCGCCGGAGCTCAAGTGCCCCGACGACATCTACAAGACGATCTGCAATCCGCAGGGCGACACGGTGCAGTTCACGGTCGAGGTGAACGACAACTGCGGCGCGCAGTTCGGCTGCAACTACACCTCCGGCTCGTTCTTCCCGGTCGGTGAGACGGAAGTCGTCTGCTGGGCATTAGACGACGCCGGCAATTTCGACACTTGCCGCTTCAAAGTTGTCATTATCGAGGAGACCTTCCGCTGGGATGTCCTGCCCGACTCGCTCTGCTTCGAGGCCGATTGCGGCGTCGATCCCGAGCCGATGTGCGCCTATGTCAGTCTGCTCGATCCGTGCTTCTTCAAGGACCAACAGGGCTGGGTGTGGGAAGCGTTCCTCAACGGCGACAACTGGCTGCGCATCGAACCGACAACCGGCTTTGAAGGCGACACCTTCTGTGTCTATATCGACGTCGACTCGCTGGAGCCGGGGCATTATGAAGCATGGGTCTGGGTCTGCACGTCCACCACGTCCACCAAGACCAATTTCCCTGAGTGCGACTCCGTGCTGGTCAAGCTTGATGTCCGCGATCCGGAGATCGGCGACATCGTGGCCAACCCCGACACGCTCTGCTTCACCTTCACCGGCGAGTGGAAGTGCGACACCCTGATCAATTGCGATGGGAAGAGCGATCCGGTCGGTGAGTGCGACACGAACATCAACTGCAACTTCGCCGATCAGTTGTGTCAGTGGGTCTATCTCGAGCACAACGGCTGCGGCGAGATCTGCTGGTACTGGTATGAGGCGTTTGAGGCCGCACCATGGATCAGCCTCATTGAACCCGACAGCGGCACGACCCCCGATTCGGTCCTGATCTGCGTCGATCCGTGCGGACTGCCGGCGGGCAAGTACTATGACACGCTGATATTCTGTCCGTGCATCGAGATCAAGGACGACGACGCGTTCGGTTGTGATGCTGTTGTGATCAAACTGGTGATCGAGAATCCGCCGATCCTCGCGCTCGATCCGACTGGTGTGAAGTTTGACATGGGCACACCCGACGCCGACACCATGGTGTATGTCAACGTGGTCAACCTCGGCGGCGGCGAACTGTGCTGGACCGCGTGGAACAACGCGACCTGGCTGGACATCGACCCATACCTGGAGTTGAGAATCGGCGACGGTCAGATTTGCGTGTCGGTCGATACGACCGGGCTGGTCGGGCCCGACACGCTGGTCGACACGATCTATGTCGATGCCCGTTGCGCGCTGCTGAGTCCGGGATACGTGATTGTCACGCTGTGCCTCCCACCGCCCCCGTGCGCCGGCATCTGCGGGCATGTCGTCGAGGTCTGCGACGTGTTTAACGGCAATTGCGAAGGGGCCATCCTCGACGCGTGCGTGCAGGCATGGACGTCCTACCCCGACGGCGAGATCGTCGACAGCGCCCGCACCGACGAGTGCGGCCGCTTCTGCCTCGATGAACTGGCTGAGGGAATCTACGACATCCGCGTCTATGCCGAGGGCTACTGCGGCGACGTGATTGAAGACGTCGAGTGCGGCGTCACGGAGTTGTGTGTGGAGCTGGATTCGATTCCCTTCCAGCCGAACCCGGCATGGCCGTATTTCTGCGACTACTATTCGATCGATGCCCGTCTCGAGGGTGTCCCGCTTGTACCGGGTGATGTCATCCTCGCGGTCGATCCCGACGGCGTCTATTGCGGTGTCACGGTCGTAGAGAATCCGGGCGAGTATCTGATTCACGTGCTCGGTGATGACCCCGGGACTCCGGGTGACGAGGGCGCCGAGGAAGGCGACAAGATCACGCTGCTTTTGAACTGCGTGTGCCCGGCGATGCCCGACAGTCTGTGGACACAGCAGGGCAACTTCCAGTACGACGTCGACTTCGACTGCGGCACGATCACGATCTGCTGCGATCTGTGCTACCCGTTCAATCTGCTCTCGATCAACGTGATCCCGTTGGATGCCACGCTGCCGGACGTGTTCAGCTCGATCGAACCGGACTTCACCCGCGTTTGGAGCGCGACTTGTGCAGACGGCGATCTCTCGTGGGAACGTGATCGCCCGATCAACGATCTTAACTCGATCGATCCGTTGCACGGGTTTGGTCTGAAGGTCACCGAGGAAGGCCTGACGCTTTGCATCACCGGCGTTCCGATTCCCGCGAACACCCCGATCGGGCTGTGCTCGGGTTGGAACTTCGTCAGTTATCTGCCGATGGAGAACGACGATCTGGAGCATGCGCTCCAGAGCATCGATGGTCTCTACACCCGCGTCCTCGGGTACGATTGCGACGGCTGGCACACATTCGAGAGCGGCCGCGACATCAATGATCTGCTTTGCATGGACACGTGTCTCGGCTACTGGATCTTCATGGAAGACGAAGGCACGCTGGTGTATCCGTTGAGCGGATACGAGTGCAATGATGCCGTCGAGCCGGGAACAGGTAAGGTTGTGGGCGGCGGTAGTTTGTTGCAGCCCTCCATGTACTTTGCCGATTACTGGTCTGTCGGTGATCCGACCCTCGCCGGCCTGCAGCCCGGTGACGTGATTACGGCCAGGACGACTGATGGCGTTGCCTGCGGCGAGGTCGTGGCCGGAGTCTCCGGCGCGTTCCTCATGCACGTCTACGGTGACGACCCCAGCACGCCGGAGGTCGAGGGTGCGCAGCCGGGCGAAGTCGTCGAGTTCTTCGTCAACAGTCGTGCGGCATCCGTGGCGTCTGGCTCGTCGCGTTGGAGTGATCGCGGTTCCAGCGAGATCGCTCTGGTCGTCGGCGAGGCCGCCACAGTTCCCGGCGACTACCGTCTGGATCAGAACTATCCCAATCCGTTCAACCCGTCGACGGCGATCAGCTTCGCTCTGAAGCACGATGCCGATGTCAAGCTGATGATCTACAACGTGTTGGGCCAGAAGGTCCGAATGTTGCAGAATGGCTTCTTGTCCGCCGGCACACATACCCTGACTTGGGATGGTCGGACGGATCTGGGCGACATCGCTCAAAGCGGCATATACTTCTATCGGATCGAGACACCCGAGTGGTCCGATGTGAAGAAGATGACGTTCCTGAAGTAATCAATGCTGATGACGGCCCCGTACGGCCAATGTTGCTGTACGGGGCTTGTCATGACATGAGTTCTTAACAGGATTCAAACAACGTGATTCGGCCCGCCAGCGCCTCACCCGCTGTGAGAGCCCGGTCGGTCACCGAATCCCCGAATGAGGTGATCACAGTGAACAAGGCGAAGGGAAGATGGTGTTTCAGGGGCGCCTTGACTCTGGGTCTGTTCTGCCTCGGCGTGACAACTGTGTCGGCCCAGGTCGCAGGACGCGTCGTCAATGCCAGTACGGAGACGCCGCTGTCCGGAGCCACGGTGCAAGTCTGGGACTCCTACCCCGGAGGATCGGTGTTATTGTCCGGGACGACCAACGGCAGCGGTGCATTCGCGCTGGGAGACCCGGGTGTCGGCTCATTTGATGTGCGCGTCTACAGGTCGGGGTACTATCCGACGGTCGTGCGCGA